>JAGPCI010000274.1 GCA_018058165.1 Bacteroidia bacterium | reverse complement strand
TCAATCGAACAAACATGTTAAACTACTTTTAAAAGCTATGATTGCCCGACAAATGTGGCGCGATGAAGGCTATTATACAGTGCTTAGCAGCGAAGATAAAATGATTAGAAAAGCCATAGAAACTTTTGCTAATAACTACGATAAATTGTTGCACTAATTAAGATAAAAAACAGACTTATTTTTACTTGTTAATTCATTAAATTCTCATCCACCAAAATCATTTTAAGTTTGGCGGATGAGTGTTTTTTTTATGCAATAACTACTTCAACTTTGGCAATTAATGCATCTGCCTCGATATGGTTTTTTTCTAATAATTGTTTTGCTTTGGTTTTTATTTGCTCTGCATAATCACGGTCTTTTAACCCTTGTGCATTTACCAAAACATTAAAATAAGCACCACGTACAGCAGTTTTAACACAAAGCACACCAACACCTGCATCGGTAATACTATTGGGGTTTCCTTGCAAAATCATAGCACTTAACATGGGCATAATACTATATGCCGTTTCCATTACTTTAAACGGAATTTCACATGCATATTTAGTGGCATCTTCAATTGCTTGTGTTCGTATTTTTTTCTCATCATCATTTGATTTTGGCAAACCAAATGCATCCATAATTTTATTAAACGCATTGGTATCCTCATCAACCAAAGTCAATAAACTATCTTTAACAACTTGGCCTTGTTGAGCAAAATCACTAAACAATGTTACCTTATCCTCCCAACCACGTTTTCCTGCACTTAAATTTGCAACCATAGTGCCTAATGCAGCACCCAAACTACCCACATAAGCGCTTATACTTCCACCACCAGGGGCAGGACTTTCGCTTGCGGTTTCGTCAGCAAAACCACGCAAATCCATACGAATTAATCGTTCTGTTTTTGCATTACGTAATTTGTATTCTATAATTTTTTGTTCAGGTATAAAAGGTGCTAGTTCATCTAAGCCCAAACTTTTTACTGCAATATGAATCAATTCTTTTTCGCTAACACCAATACTTCTTCCTTGCTTTTGTAAATAATGTTTTCCAGCATCCAATAAAGAACTAAGTGGAACCAAACCAACAATTTCGCTACCCGTAACACGCATTCCACGATTTTGAGCACACCTACTTACCTCATCAAACGCTTGATAAACTGAGGTAACTTTATAGTTAGTTAAATTCATCGATATTTGTGCTACATCATATTCTTCAATAAACCAACCAATGGCTTTTACTGATTTTAAAGTTCCTGGAATACGCACCTCATTTCCATCCGCATCTTTAACCACTTTACCTGTTATCGGATTTCCATCACGTTTTACTCGCCCAGCTTCACGCACATCAAACGCAACACTATTTGCTAATCTAACTGATTTTGTATTGAGGTTAACATTGTAAGCAATTAAAAAATCGCGTACGCCAATAACCGTTCCTCCAGCTTTTTGATTAAATATTGCAGGACCAAAATCAGGCTTCCATTCGGGTAATTTTATCTTATCAAAAAAACCTTCGTACTCACCAGCCCTAATTACCGATAAATTATTTCTAGCTGAATTTGGTTGTGCATCTTCGTATAAATACACTGGAATATTTAGCTCCTCACCAACTCGTTTTCCTAGTTTTTGTGCGTAAACAATAGCCTCTTCTATAGTAATTCCACTAATGGGTATAAGCGGACAAACATCAGTAGCACCCATACGAGGATGTTCTCCTTTGTGTTTACTCATATCAATTAACTCAGCCGCTTTTATAATGGCCAAATAAGCTGCTTCAATTACCACTTCTGGATGTCCTACAAAAGTTACTACAGTGCGGTTGGTTGCTTTACCTGCATCCACGTCAAGTAGCATCACTCCTTCAACACTTTCAATCTGATTAGTTATTTGTTTTATTATATTTAAATCAATGCCTTCACTAAAATTAGGCACACATTCTATCAATGCATTTTTTTCCATAATGTCAATTTTTTCTAATTATTCAATGCCGCAAATTAACGTATAAAAAACAAAAAAGCCCCCCGAAATTCGGAGGGCTCTGTATAAAAAATATTATTTAGAATTATTGTTTAATCATCTTAACCACTTTGGTGTTACCTGATGTACTTATACGTACAAAGTAAACCCCTTGGCTTAGGTTTGATAATTCGTTAATTGTTAAGGTTTGATTGCCGTTATCAATTGTTTGATTTACCGAATACATTAATCTTCCACTTAAATCCATTACTTCTATTGTAGCTACACCAGCTTTTGCATCGCTAATGGTTACTGTTAATTTATCGTTAAATGGATTTGGATAAGCAGTGATTTCTGATGTTAATGCTTCTGTATTAACAACTGGTACTACTGTGCTGTATTCAAATTTACCGTTTTCATCTAATTGTTGTAAGCGGTAGTATAATTTGTTTACACCTGTTACTGCAAATGCATCTTTATCTGTTGACACATAGTTGGTGCGGCTTGCGTTGTTTGATCCTTTTACAAAGTTTACAACTTCAAACGTTTTACCATCAATACTGCGTTCAACATTAAAGCCTGCATTGTTTTTCTCGCTTGCGGTTATCCAGCTTAAACGAACATCAGCATTTTGTTTCTCAGCTGTAAAGCTTAGTAATTTAACTGGTGTTGTTGTTGTGCTAGAGTTTATACCCGAAGCAAAATTAATGTGCATGTATTTACCATTGTATTCGTACACATCAAATGTGTAACCTGTAGCAGCAGTTAAGCCTGTAACATTTACACTTGTACCGTTACCCATGTATACTATGTAGTTACCTGTACCAGTTGTATTGGTTGAACCATAAACAGCACTTGCACCATACATGGTATTATTTGTAGGAGCAACAGCTAACACTGAAGTTAAACGTGCCACTACCATACGACCAGTACCGTTACCGGCAGTAAACGAAACGTTTGCTGATGTTGCTGCTGGCGTTGCTGTAACATTGCTTGCTGCTATTGTAGGTGTTACTACATTTACTACTTCAATATCATCTATTGCCCAACCTTCGTCTGTTACAAAAGCATCAGCAATAAAGCGGAAGCGGAAGCGGACATTTGATTGACCAGCAGCACCAGTTAATTTGAAAGCACTTTCTATCCAACCATTTGTTTGACTGCTATAAACAGATGCAGAACCTAAGTCTGTAGAGAAATAAGGTGCAACAGATGAAGCTCCAGTATTTGTAATATTAGTATTATACCAACTGTAACTAGTAGTTGAGTTAAAGTTTCCACCAGTACCAACAGTACTATCAGCACGTCTCCAGAAACCACCGTTTATTGAAACTTCTACAATTAAACCATCCCATTCTGTTTCGCATTTAAATTTATGGTTGAAACGAACAATTGGATCTGATGTAAGCGAAGCAAAGTTAAACTGAGGTGATACTAACGATGCATCATGATCGGTATCATAATCGCCAGTGGTTTTGGTTACCCAAGCTTTAGTTCCACTCTTAGCTCCAGATAAATATGTTTTTGCAGGAGTTCCTAAAACCCAGTTGTTGTATGTTGCCAAACCAACAATCCAGTTAACGTTTGAATTGGTTGATGTTAGCATTGAACCCCAACCTGTATTACCTGTACCTTCAAAATTTTGGGCGTATGGTAAAGTACTAATTATAGGAGCGGTTGTAAAACTATCTTCAACACTATATGCAGTACCCACTGCATTAGTTGCGTATGCAC
>JAGPCI010000273.1 GCA_018058165.1 Bacteroidia bacterium | reverse complement strand
TCAATATATCTAGATTTTGATCCATCAATAACTACGTATTCGCCTACAGGAATTTCTTCTAGCGTAGCAAGTATGCTTGCTTTGTTTAGAAATGAAACCTCTTCTGTTAGTACCAATCTTATTGGCTCACCTGCTTTACGTGTATGTGCTTCACTTTGTTTTGTGTAAGTTATCATCATATTATTTTTTAATATAAAAAATATTCCAATACTCAATCCAATACCAATACCTACTAATAAATCGGTAAATACTATTGCAACAATAGTAACAATAAATGGAATAAATTGATTAAATCCTACTTTATACATGTTTTTATAAATGCTAATTTTGGTTAATTTGTAACCAGTTACTAATAAAATAGCAGCAAGCGATGCATAAGGGATAAGATTAATAATTTTAGGAATAAAGATAGCAGATAGCAATAACAAAATACCGTGTATAAATGAAGACATTTTACTTTGTGCACCAGAATTAACATTAACAGAACCCCTAACAATAACTGCTGTTATTGGCAAGCCACCAATAAAACCAGAAATAATATTACCAATTCCTTGTGCTTTTAACTCTTGATTTGATGGACTATCGCGTTTATGCGGATCTATTTTATCAATAGCTTCTAAGCTTAGTAAGGTTTCAATACTGGCAATTAATGCTAATGTTATTGCTACTTTATATACAAGCGGATTTTTTAAAAATGAAAAATCTGGCAAAGTAAAAAAAGTAAAAAACTCTGAAACAGAATTTGTAATAGGTACACTTACTAAATGGTTGCTATTTAACGCTAACAAGGGGTTTGATGTTTGAAAAAACATATTTAACACAATGCCGATTACTACAACAAACAATGGCCCAGGAATTAACTTAAGTTTTGGGTTAGTAATTTTATCCCAACCAATTAAAATAACCATTGATACAACACTAATAATTACAGCCCCAATATTAAATTTATTAACGGCTGAAATTAATGCAGTAAACGAGTTTTCGGTATCGTTTTGAATAAACTGAAAATCACCTTCGTAATCAGCATCGTAACCTAATGCATGTGGTATTTGTTTTATAATTAAAATAATACCAATTGCGGCCAACATGCCTTTAATAACACTTGATGGAAAGTATTTACCTATTGTACCAGCTTTTAAAAAGCCAAGTATAATTTGTAAAATACCCGCCAAAACTACGGCAACTAAAAAACCTTGATAGCTACCAATTTCGGTAATAGCCGTTAAAACTATTACTGTAAGTCCGGCAGCAGGACCACTAACCGCTAATTGACTGCCACTAAAAACAGAAACTACTATACCGCCTACTATACCTGAAATTAGCCCGGAAAACAAAGGTGCTCCAGAAGCCAATGCAATACCTAAACATAGCGGCAACGCAACTAAAAACACTACTAAACCAGCAGGAAAATCCTGTTTTATAGTTGCAAAACTAAGCCCACCTTTGGCAGGTCTTGTTTTATTAATCATAAATTTAAATATTAAAAACACCTTTAAAAATAACCCCTAACAGGGTTTTAAATTATAGTTTGCTATAATTGGTGTTCTTCGGGAGGTGGCTTAGGTACAAATTGAAATGCGAAGTTTAACAAATCAATTTGTTTATTTTTTAACACTTGGTTAAATTCTACCAAATTGGTAGCAAGATTAAAATGAAATAAATAAAACACTTCATCTTCGGCACTACCGTTGGTATTTCCATCATCATCTTCAGGATGTGTTTCTTCAACCACACGCTCTTCTTCAACTACGCTAATGCCGTTTGACAAACATTTTTTAATAAGTAGAATTAATGAGAAAGATGCAGGGGGAGTAGATTTAATTTGAGCGTGTTTATCAGGGTTATTAACTGCAACATTTTTACCATAACCTGGAAAGGCTATAACAATACAAAACAACAGAAATAAAAAAATAGACAGTGTTTTTTTGTTCATCTTAACCTTCGCAATTTATGCTAAAAAGTATAAATATTATATTTTTTTGAAAATTTTAAACGAGCCTAGTCCCCATTTATGCAAGCGATAAATGATAGAAGTATGCAAAACACCTAATCCATAAATACTACTGCGTTTAAAATTAATGCTTGATGCTTCTGGAAAATATTTTGTGGGACAAGTTACTTCGCCAATCTCAAAACCTTCGTTAAATATTTGGGCTATCATTTGGTTATCAAACACAAAATCATCACTACATAACTCGTAATTAACTTTATCTAAAACAGCTTTATTAAATGCCCTATAACCAGTGTGATATTCAGATAATTTTTGCCCCATCATAATATTCTGAAAAAGGGTTAAACACCTATTAAAAACATATTTGTACATGGGCATTCCGCCCTTTAAAGCTCCCATTCCTAAAATGCGTGAGCCAAATACCGCTGGATACACATCATAAGCAATAATACCTGCTATGCCATGAATTAACATAGGTGTGTATTGGTAATCTGGGTGTAACATAATTACAATGTCAGCATTTAACTCTTTGGCTTTATTATAACATGTTTTTTGGTTTCCACCGTAACCTTTATTTTTTTGATGCTTTATAACATGCTTAATTCCAATATCCTTGCCCAACTCACTGGTATTGTCTTTACTCGCATCATCAACCAAAATTACATCATCTACAATATCAAAAGGAATTTCGTTGTATGTTTTAACTAATGTTTGCGATGCATTATATGCTGGCAATACCACTACAATTTTTTTGTTGTTAAGCATTTGTTATAAATATTGGCAAAGATGCAATTACAAGCTTAAAAAGCCAAACTTTTGGCTATTTACTCGTAACGTAATGCTTCAATTGGGTCGAGTTTAGAGGCTTTAACTGCTGGATAATAACCAGAAACCACCCCAACAATTACACAAATTACCAATCCTAATATTATCCATAACCAAGGAATAATAAATCCACCGCCCATAAGTACACTAACAATATTGCCAATGGTTAATCCTAAAATCACCCCTCCTATTCCACCAATTTGGCAAATTAAAATGGCTTCGAATAAAAACTGTTTTCTAATAGCACTGCTAGTAGCGCCAATGGCTTTTCGCACACCTATTTCTCGGGTTCTTTCAGTTACCGAAACCAGCATAATATTCATCAACCCAACAGCTGCCCCAAGCAAAGTAATAAATGCAATGGCACTTGCCGCAATGGTTACATAATTTAATGCCCCCATCGATTCTTCTGCTAAATTATCGCTTTTAATAATCTCAAAATTATTAGGTGCATATACTGCAAGTTGCCTAATTCTTCTAAATAACGAGGTGGCTTCATCAACCCCTAAATCAAGCTGATTAAGGTTATTTACCATTACCGTAATTACAAAACTGGTATTGGGTTTACTAAAAGTTTGTATGGCATTTTTTAAAGGAACTATGGCAATTCTATCGCCTCCAAAACCCATTGCACTACCCTTTTCGCTGAGTGTACCAATAACCCTAAATTTTGCACCACCAATAAAAATCGATTCACCAATTGGATCTTTGTTTTTAAATAACTTGGTGCGTAATTCTTTTCCTATTAAAGCTACATTTTGTGCCGTTTCATTTTCTCTACTATTAAAGTTTCTGCCAACTTCTACACTATAACCACTTACTGCTAAATAGTTTTCATCGCCACCCATAACCATAATATTAGGGTCGGTTTTTATGCCATCGTGTTTTACAGTACTTGCA
>JAGPCI010000272.1 GCA_018058165.1 Bacteroidia bacterium | reverse complement strand
AACCTCTGTGTATTTGGTGGATAGAACGATACCTATGTTGCCAGAAAAATTGAGTAATGGTGTTTGTTCTCTTCGTCCGCAAGAAGAAAAATTAACTTTTAGTGCGGTGTTTAAAATGAACCTTGATGGCGAAGTTTTAGACAAATGGATTGGCAAAACCATTATTTATAGCGATAGAAGATTTGCCTACGAAGAAGCACAAGAAAGAATTGAAAGTAAAACAGGCGACTTTGCCACCGAGATAAATATACTTAATGATATTGCTTTAATTTTACGTAAAGCACGTTTTAAAAATGGTGCTGTAAACTTTGAAACCGAAGAAGTAAAATTTAAGTTGGATGAAAACTTTAAGCCTATAGGTATATTTAAAAAAGTGCGTAAAGATGCACACAAAATGATTGAAGAATTTATGCTATTGGCCAACCGTTCAGTGGCCGAGTTTGTGCATAATATGAAAGATGGTAAAGAACCTAAAACTTTTGTTTACCGTGTGCACGAGCCACCTAGCGAAGACAAACTAAAACTATTTAACATGTTTGCGGCACGTTTTGGGTTAAGTATTCAAACTACTTCGCAAAAAGCCATATCAAATTCGTTTAATACTTTATTAACCGAAGTTGAGGGCAAGCCAGAACAAAACATTGTTCAAAACATGGCGGTGCGAAGCATGATGAAAGCCTATTACAGCACAAAAAAAACAGGTCATTATGGTTTAGCTTTTGATTTTTATAGCCACTTTACTTCACCAATTCGTAGGTACCCAGATTTAATGGCGCATAGGTTATTATTTTCATACCTAAACAAAGGTAAATCGGCAAACCAAGCTGAATACGAAGAAAAATGTAAGCACTCTTCACAAATGGAAATTCAGGCAGCAGATGCTGAACGTGCCAGTGTTAAATACAAACAAGTAGAGTACATTAAACAGTTTATTGGCGACCAATTTGATGGCATTATAAGTGGTGTAACAGAATGGGGTATTTATGTAGAGATTACTGAATACAAGTGCGAGGGCTTAATAAGATTAGCTAACTTAACTGACGATTATTATGATTACGATGAGTCGAACCAATGGATAATTGGCCGTAAATCACGTAAAATATTTCAGTTGGGTGGCGAAATTAAAGTAGTAGTTAGGCAAGCCGACTTACAAAAACGACAAATAGATTTAGATGTAGTTGAAGTAAGTGCAGCACGCAGAACCCCCAAAAAGATTGACAAAAGGGATGGAAAAAACGTAGTAAGAAAAAAACGTAGGAGGTAATAAATAATTTTTAAGGGCTTGATTTTTAATTTTTTTATACTAAAATGCCACTTGTTTTAGGAATAATTATTCAAACCCATATATTTGGCAAATTAAAGTACATCAATGAGAGGATTTTTATTAAGTATAGTTGTGTTATTTTCGGTTAGTGCATTTGCACAAAAAGGAGGTAAAAAACCAGCATCTGGATACGACATTATACATCCATTTAAAAATGGTATTGCTAAGGTTGAAAAAGATGGCAAACAAGGATTTATAAACCAAGCGGGCGAAGAGTTTGTTCCTGTAAAATATGATCAAATTTACCCTTGGGAAAAAGGCCGTGCTAAAGTAGTTATTGCTGGCAAATATGGCTTTATAAACGAAGCAGGTGATGAATATATTCCTGTAAAATACGATTTTATTGGTCCGTTTAAAAACGGATTAGCCATTGTTTCGCTAAATGGCAGGCGTGGTTTGATAAATGAAGAAGGCGAAGAAGTTGTAACACTTCAATAACTTTAAAACATATTAAATAAAAAAGCTGCACCCTAAATTAGCGTGCAGCTTTTTTTGTGGTTAAATTTTGTGCTTGCGATACTAAACTTATTTTACAACAATGCTAAAATATGTATAGCATGATCATTCAATTAATCAAAAGAACTCTCCTATCCCACTTCACTAAAATGCCCTACTTACGCCAACAATCCATCTAAGTTTAAAATAATCACCATCAACAAATGGGGTATTGTTTAATAACCAAGGCATATCAAACCTAATTGCCAATGGTTTTATTTCATCTAATTTACCCCAACGTTTTATGGTTAATACTGCTCCAGTTCCTGCACTTATTAATACATCACTTGTTACTGTTTGGTTAGCTGCTAATCCGTATTCGCCAGTTTTAAATTTGTTTTGAATGATACCTACATCACCAAATAAATACACATCTAAATGAAAAGTGTTTTTAAATATTTTAGGTTCAAATTTTACCAGTCTATCTAAATCTAACTCGCCATTAAAACTTGCACCGCTATTACCCGCAAAAAGTTGCACTTGATTATTGCCAACATTATATGGCAACGCATATCCTGCATAACCACGCACATTTAATCCACCACCATGCTGAAAATGGTTAACGTTTGCTCCGTAACCTAACCATCCTGTTGGTACAAAAGCTAAAGAGCGTACAAATTTATTATCCATTAATTGTTCGCTATTTGCACCAGCTACATTTAATTTACTTTCGGCTGCAATATCACTGCCAGTCATGTATTGGGCAAATACTCGAGTTCTAAAATCAAACTTACCCAACGTGTTATTATTTATAGCTGTTAAGTTTAAACTCGCATAATCGTAATCGCTACCTAAAGCGGTATTTCGCATGGCCAAAGTAATTTGTCCGTTGCCACGCTTGTAATTATAATTACGGGTGTATTCTATATTTAAGGTGTTATTGTACTTGCCACTTTGCCACGAGTTTGGATAAAGCAAATAAGCCACATCACTTAATGTATTGCGATACATACTTTTAAAATTGGCACTAATTACATTATTACCATACTTTTTTTGTATACCAACTTGGTGCATCAATAGCCCATCAAGCCAACGCGATTGCAGGTTATAACTAAAATTACGTGGCATATTATTGGTGTAACTAAACAAGTAATTTATTGGAGTAGTAGAAGCGTACAATTTATCGTTTAACACCTCTGTATTATACCAAACTGTAGCCCTAAAAATGCGTTTGTAGTTGTAATAATTTCCATTTAAATGTAGTCCAGCTTTTATTCCATCAACACTATTGTACCACACATCTGGTCGCCATTTTAAAATATAATGCTTACGTGTTAGCGGACTTTTTATTTGGCTATCAAACATAAATTTAACAGGAAATTTTGTGCTATTGTTTAACTGATTTACATCTGCTAACCTATAAGTAGTATCAATACTAACCTTTTTTAACCCGCCAGGGCAATAAATTACTGCACGGTATATTGGATTAAGTTTACCCCAACCAAACCATCTGTTTAAAGACTGGATGGTTTCATTTGATTTTTTATTGAAGTAAGTATTACTTACTGTTGAGGTATAAATTTTTCCATCTTTGCTGTATGCCATTAAATCAACGGGCATTTGCATTTCGCCTTTACGTTTTAATTTTACCACATAAGAAACTGAAGGTTTTCCATCTTGCTCATACACGCGTTGTGCTCTTCCTTTTATAGCATAATCTATAGTTTTAGTGGTTTCCATCCACTGGTCGAAAAACCAATTTAAATCTACATGGGTATAGTTAATGATGCTGTATCTAAAATCCTCGAAATAAGGATGGGCCATTTTCCATTGGTTAAAATAATGTTGCATTGCTCCTATAAACAAACTATCGCCCAATACATATTGTAAATTGTATAACATAGTAGCAGTTTTGTAATA
>JAGPCI010000271.1 GCA_018058165.1 Bacteroidia bacterium | reverse complement strand
CTGTTATATTGATAGGGAATAACCAATGGCTCATCGCTTCCATGTAAAATAACATCAAGCGCTTCGCGAGAGATTTTTTCAATAGGATCGGCAAAACTAAATTTGTGAATTTTAGCCAACTCCCGTAATTGCAAAAATGTCCAATTGTCCTTTGGTTCGCCAAGCGGAGTAATAGCGCCTTTGTTAATGCTTAATTTGGGGTCTGGTATAATGTTTTCTTCGTTTAACATACTTACCACTCCAAGGCCATCGCATTTGGGGCAAGCACCATAAGGCGAATTAAACGAAAAGGTATTTGGTTGTGGTTCATCATAGCTAATACCACTTTCGGGATCCATTAAAAACTTGCTAAAATGGTGCGACTTTTCTTGTTTGTCTTCGCCACTCAGTAATACCAATGTTCCTTTGCCTGTTTTTAATGCAATTTTTACACTTTCATTTATCCTAAAACGGTTGTCTTTTTTTGCATCAACCCTATCAATTAAAACCTCAATATCATGTATTTTATACCTATCTGCTTGCATTTTAGGCACAATATCTTTCACCTCGCCATCAAGCCTAACTTTTGTATACCCTTGCTTACGTATTTGTTCAAACAGCTCACGGTAATGTCCTTTACGACCCTTAACCAAAGGTGCTAAAATGGCAATTTTTTTGTTTTCAAACTGTTGCAAAATGCTGTTTACAATTTGCTCCTCCGTCATCTTCACCATTTTTTCGCCACTTACGTAGCTGTATGCATCGGCCGCACGAGCATAAAGCAATCGTAAAAAATCATAAATTTCTGTAATGGTACCAACAGTAGAGCGCGGATTTTTATTTACCGTTTTTTGCTCGATAGCAATTACAGGCGAAAGGCCATTTATTTTATCAACATCAGGCCTTTCCATGTTGCCTATAAACTGCCTTGCATAAGCACTAAAACTCTCCATATACCTGCGCTGGCCTTCGGCAAAAATAGTATCAAAGGCCAACGATGATTTTCCGCTACCACTCAACCCCGTGATGGTAACCAGTTTGTTTCTAGGAATTCGTACATCAATATTTTTAAGGTTGTGCTCGCGAGCGCCAAGTACCTCTATATATTCATCTTCGTTTGCTGTGGTTTTTGGGGTTGATGTTTTAGTTTTTGTCATGAAAATGTTTAAGCGATAATATGCTAGAATACTAACCGCGAAAGTACAGTTATTGTTTGAGGTGTAAAAGACATAATAAATAAGTTATTTTAGCGGCATGAATAACAACTTTGCTATTGCCGTGCATGGCGGTGCCGGAACAATTTTGCGTAGCTTAATGACTGCAGAAAAAGAAGCACAATACATTAAAGGATTAAACGAAGCTATAACTGCCGGGCATGTTATATTAAACCAAGGCGGCACAAGCACCGATGCGGTTGAAGCAGCAGTAATTGCATTAGAAAATTTTCCATTATTTAACGCAGGTAAAGGCTCAGTGTTTACCAATAAAGGCACGCACGAAATGGACGCAAGTATTATGGATGGAGCCTCACTTGAGGCTGGTGCGGTTAGTGGAATTAGTAACGTACAAAACCCTATTGCGTTAGCCAAGGTTATTAAAGATAAAAGCGGTCATGTTTTTTTATGCGGTGCCGAAGCAGAGGCCTTTGCAAAAATGATGAACTTACCAATGCAGCCCAATGCCTATTTTTACGAAGAAAGTAGGTTTAAACAATGGCAAGAAGTAAAAGACACAGACGGCTATCAATTAGACCATACCATAAATAGTGGCGAAGGCAAAAAATTTGGAACAGTAGGTGCAGTAGCATTAGACAAACATGGAAATATTGCCGCTGCAACATCTACAGGTGGCATGACCAATAAACGTTTTGGCCGAGTGGGTGATAGCCCAATGATTGGAGCTGGAACTTATGCCAACAATAATACTTGTGCAATAAGTTGCACTGGGCACGGAGAGTTTTTTATACGTGCAGTTGTAGCATATGACATTAGTTGCCTGATGGAGTACAAAGGATTAACCTTAAAACAAGCTTGCGATTTTGTGGTAAAAGACAAATTGGTAAAGTTTGGTGGCGAAGGCGGATTAATTGCTATTGATACCGCAGGCAATATTGAGCTGCCATTTAATAGCGAAGGCATGTACCGCGGCTACAAACGCAACAACGAGGATGCTATAATAAAAATTTACGAAGACTAAATTCTATTAATGCCCTGCATACGGCACGCGCAAAGCAATACTTCTGCCAAGGGTAATTTCGTCAGCATACTCTAACTCACCACCAATTGCAATACCACGCGAAATGGTACTTATAGTAACAGGTGTGTGTTTTAATTTTTTTGATAAATAAAACACGGTTGTATCACCCTCCATTGTGGCACTTATAGCCATAATAATTTCGGTGGTTTCTTCTGTATTTATTCTTTCTAGTAAAGTGCTAATGTTTAAATCATCGGGGCCAACACCATTAACCGGACTTATTAATCCACCCAAAACATGGTAAATGCCATTGTACTGAGAGGTGTTTTCAATAGCAATTACATCGCGTAAATCTTCAACCAAACAGATGGTTTTTTGGTTGCGTTTTGGATTATTACAAATATTACAAACCTCGGCATCGCTAACATTATTACACCTTTTACAATATTGTATTTTGGTGCGAAGTTTTATAACGGCCTCCCCTAGTTTTATAGCATCGGTTTCGGTTTGTTTGAGCAAATGCAGCACCATGCGCATGGCACTTTTTTTCCCTACTCCAGGAAATTTGCTTAACTCGTTAACTGCCTCTTCAATTAAAACCGATGGATAATTCATGGCCACAAATGTAGCAAAATATTAAAGCCAGAAACATGAAAGTAAATCTAAATTAAAATTGTTGTGCAACGTTATTTAATAATTGAATGTCATATATTGCACTAACAATTTACACATCTTATAAATCAAATGAAAAAATCAAAAATCTTTGCATTAGCAGCAATCTCAATTGTTGGAGCGTTTACCATAGGCAGTTTAAATTCTAGGCCTACGGGTTCACCAGCTGCCGCATCAGGCGGCCCAGCAGAAGGAAACGCAACGTGTGCACAAAGCGGTTGCCATGGCGGTAGTACAACAACTGTAAACGATAGACTTACTTCGGATATACCAGCAGCCGGTTATACACCAGGTACTACTTACAATATTTCAGTTGATTTTTCGGCAAGTGGCCAAAAAGGTTTTATGTTTTCAGCACAAAATGCCGCAGGCGAATTTAAAGGAACACCAATTTCTGGTACAGGATCAACAGTTACTCTTACAAATTATATTACACACACTTCATCAAAAACTACAGCTAATGCAAAATGGGACTTTAAATGGACGGCACCAGCCGCAGGTAGTGGTGCAGTTAACTTGCACGCTGCTTATGCCAATGGTTTTAACACTGTAGCTAAACAAATGGTGGTAGTTAACGAAAATTTAAATACCGGTATAAGCGAAAAAAGCGAACAAATTAGCTTAAACACTTACGCCAATAATATTGACAAAACATTATTGATTGGTTTTAATTTAACTCAGCCGGCTGCGATTAAGGTTAGCCTAATAAATTACAGTGGCCAAGTAACTTCCGAAATTTTTAACGGACAATTAAATACCGGTCAACAAAGTTTAAATGCATCAACCCAAAATTTGGCTTCGGGGATATATTTTATTCAAACCCAAGTTAACAACCA
>JAGPCI010000047.1 GCA_018058165.1 Bacteroidia bacterium | reverse complement strand
GAGTTATTTGTAAATATTAGGTGTTGCCAATTGTTTACAAACACTGCTTTACTTTATTCTGGTGCAGGTATTACCGCAGGTAGTAATGCCCAAAAAGAGTGGCAAGAAACCCAAGGAAAACTTAACACCATTAAATCGTTATTTAACAACTAAGCTTCCGTATAACCATTAATAACTATTACAATTTCGCCTTTTGGTGGTTTTGCTTCGTAGTAAGCAATTATTTCATCAATGGTACCGTTTTTAGTTTCTTCAAACATTTTAGTTAGCTCGCGCGAAACAGAGGCTTGCCTATCGCCACCAAAAAACTCTTTTAGTTGATTTAAACACTTTACTAATCGGTGTGGTGATTCGTATAAAATTATGGTGCGTTCTTCTTTACTTAATTGTTTTATTTTGGTTTGACGGCCTTTTTTATCAGGCAAAAAACCTTCAAAACAAAAACTATTACTTGGCAAACCACTTTTTACCAATGCGGGAACAAATGCCGTTGCTCCAGGCAAACACTCCACCTCTATTTGTTCGCGCAAACACTCACGTACCAATAAAAATCCAGGATCACTTATGGCAGGTGTTCCTGCATCACTAACTAATGCTAAGGTTTTGCCGCTTTGTAATAAGCTTATAAATCTACTTAATTCCCTATGTTCGTTGTGCATGTGGTAAGGCACCAACTGTTTTTCTATTTGATAGTGTTTTAGTAGTTTAATTGATTGGCGTGTGTCTTCCGCTAAAATGGCGTCAACCTCCTTTAATATACGTAATGCACGTAAGGTAATATCTTCTAAATTACCAATTGGTGTAGGTACCAAATATAACTTTCCGCTCATGGCTGCAATATATTATCATTTACAATACTTTACCGAAATTTGATTGCAAGATTTATAAAGCTAATAAAAGTTTTGTTTGAAATATTTTTTTATTAGTGTGCAACCCTTAATTTAGCCCAAAATTAAATAAACAACGTTATGAATTTTCCAGACAATTTATTGTACACTAAAGATCATGAGTGGGTACGCATTGAAGGCGACACAGCAGTTATAGGTATTACTGATTTTGCACAAAGCGAGTTAGGCGATATCGTTTATGTTGATATTAATACAGTTGGAAAAACTGTTGCGCAACACGAAGTGTTTGGCACTGTTGAAGCTGTAAAAACAGTATCTGATTTGTTTTCGCCATTAACAGGAACTGTTGCAGAATTTAATACTGATTTAGAAAATGCACCAGAAGCTGTAAACGGTGATGCTTACGGTAATGGATGGATGATTAAAATGACTGGTATAAACAAAGATGAGGTAGCTGGTTTAATGAATGCTGCTGATTATAAAACATTAGTAGGCGCTTAATTAGCCCCAATAAAATAATTTAAAGTCGCAAAAATTTTGCGGCTTTTTTTGTGCCCTTCTGTATGGAAAAATTAAACCCAAATTAATCAAGTAGTGCTATTTTTCAGTCTTATATTAATTAATTTTGGTTACAATAGATAGTACTTAGAAATAACATTTGTTTAACAACATCAACCCTAATTTTACTACCAATTATCATTAAATTTCTTTATAATTGAGCAGATATAAAACTACATGAAAAGAATTTTTACATTAATTATTGTTGCCCTTTTGCCAACATTATTTGCCTTTAAACAAGCCAGTAATTTTCCAACAATTACCTGCACTAACCTTAAAGATAAACAAGTAATATTACCTACAGATGTTGCTAATAAGCGAACAGTAATTGCATTAATGCTAAGTACAAAAGCCGATAAACAAATGCAAAAATGGTCGCAACCATTATACAATTCGTTAATGGCAGATGGAATGGGTGGCATGATGAGTGGTAATATGTATAATGCAAATTTATGTTTTGTGGGTGCCGTTAAAGGATTGGCAAAACTTGCATTACCAGAAATAATTAAAAAGGCAAAAACAGAAGTTGATAAAAAATATCATGGCACATTTATGTATACTGATACCGACTTAAAAGAATTAATGAGCCAACTTAACATTACAGATAAAACAGTTCCTCATTTTATTGTTATCGAAAAAACTGGCGCAATTATTTACCAAACATCGGGCGAATACAGTAAAGAAAAACTAGATGATATTACGGGTGCTCTCTTAAATTAATTATTGATTTACCACACAAGCAATACTTGCTACACTTAAATGTGGTGTGTGCTTAATTATACTTTGTGCGCAAGCTTCAATTGTTGCTCCTGTTGTTATTACATCATCTACTAACAACACTTTTTTATTGGCAATCAATTCGGGGTTATTAATTGCAAACACTTCGCCTACGTTTAGCCATCTATCAAACCTGCCTTTTTTAGTTTGGGTATCGGTGTGTTTATTTCGCTCCACTACATCTTTTAAATGCATACAATTTAACGATTCACTTAAGCCTTGCGCAAAACAATCACTTTGGTTGTAACCACGTATTTTTAATTTTTTGGGATGAAGCGGGATACCAATAACCGCATCAATTTTAATTCCTGATTCGTGTAATTTAGAACCATATAATCGGCCCAACATAATTCCTAAATCTGGGTTGTTGGCATATTTTAATTCATGCAAAAGTTTTTGTACAATTCCCTTTTTTCTAAATATCAAAAACGCATATGCTTGCTCAATATTTATCCTTCCCCAAAAAGCTTGTTCAAGTTGGTTATTGGGTGTGGTATGGAAATTTGTTTCAGGAAAATTCTCTATGCAATGCGTACAAATAAGGTGTTCGGCAGCCAAAAGCACACCGTTACACCCTACACACAAGTTAGGAAAAATGATACCAACAAGTGTGTTAATCATACCATTATTCTTTAATTGTTTTTAGCCAAGCATCTCCTTGTGCAGTTGTTACTTTAATTAAGTATAAACCATTACTTAGTTGACTGGTGTTTACGCTAATTTTATTTGCACCTGCTGCTACATTTGTTAAGTTTTGCTCAAGTACTTTATGCCCAGTAATATTGTATATCGAAATACTTACTGTGCCAGTAGTTTTGTTCTCAAATGTAACATCTACCATATTTTTAAATGGCATTGGATAAGCTTTTAATTGTATCGCTTCAGCAATATTATCTTTTACACCTACTGCAAAAATTGGTACGTTATCCGTTCTTGATTTAACACAACCTTCATTACTGGTAATGGTAGATTTAACCGACATTGTTTGTGGTCCACCTATTTGTATTGTAGGATTTGCTTCATAATTTCTTATCGTTGTATCGTTAGAGGTGATTACCCAAGCATAGTATTTAGCATATTTCGATTTGTCTGTAAATATTACTTGATATCCTGTATCTCGTTGCCATTCGTAATAAATTTCAGGTGTTTCTAAAACTGTTACATTTTGAATATTTGAATCAATTAAAACACCCTCTTTAAATACGCTTAATTTAACTGGATATTGGCCAGTTTTTTCATAAACTTGAATACTGCTTTTTTCTGTACTAGTGGCTCCATTTCCAAAATCCCATGTAATGGCATCGCCACCTTGTGCATTAGATGTAAATATAACACTTACTGGTCCGCAACCAGCAAATCTATTAGCGCTAAAAGCAGCAGACGCGTTTGTACCATACTCAAACACAATACTGCTATCTTCTAATTGTGCAATATCTGTAATTGCAACACCAGAAGGATTTCTTACGCCACTAACTTTTAGGTGTAAATTACTTGCGGGGTTACTAGTTGGAGTGAAGTTTTTATTCGCAGTTAATGGATATAAGTCGCTTGCATCACCTCTATTAATATCGCGTTCTAAATGCCTTAAACCATCCGCTTGCATTAAGCCTACACCTAATTGAGAAGTATCATTATTTACATTGTTGCTTGCTTCTGTTAGTAATTTTGCTGTAGTGGTATTTATGTGCCAAATAGCTAATCCTTTTGATGGAATATATGAATCGAAACCTTTACGTTGGCGGTTCTCTAATAAATAATATTCGTTGGCTACAGCAGTATTAATTTTATAAACCATATCACTATCTACAACAGCATATTGTAATTTGTATAATGCAGTATCAGAAATTACGGTTGGCGATACCCAACCCATTCTAATTCTACTCCATGCATCGTTAAAGCAAGGCGTTTTTTCGTCATTTAACCAAGGGCCACCAGCCATTAACGAGTAGTTGCCAGAACCCTCATTAGTGCTTTGGGTTGAGTATAAATCTGGTAAATCTAATAAGTGACCAAACTCGTGTGATACAACACCAATTCCCACCATTGGATATGTTCCACTTCTATACCTCTTTTCAGGAAACATTGCGAATGAGTTAACTTTTACCCCATCATAAGTTGGGCGCTGTGATGATTGTAATGACGACCTGAACGACCAGATATAATCGTTTGCATTAGGTGCACTTTGTTCTTCTGCGCCAATACCAGCATGCATAACTATTACACCATCTACAAATCCATCATTATCACTATCAAATGCACTAAAATCTACATTAAACGAGTCGTTCACATCCTTAACTGCTCCTAATAATAATTGCCTTGTTGCAGTGTTGTATGAAGTGCTATTTTTGCCATAATAAGTATATCCATTATCAGCCATAACCCAGCCATAAACCACACACTCAATATCTAATTTGCCATTTGATGTGGCTAAAAAATAATCGCGAAACGAGCCTGTTCCATTGTAGTTTGGTTGATTTAATAGTAATTCAAAATTTTCTTTAGCAATTGTTGCACGCAAATCTGGATACTCAACCAACACCACTAATACTTTACGCTTACCTGTTGGTGGAAATGGGTAGGGGCCTGCTGCCTTATTTAATTCTTGTACTGGTGCAAGTTGTTGATGCATTTGCATTAACATACCTTGTTGTGTTGCACTATAACGTAAGTGCGGTAAAACATTCGCTTTGTTATGTTGGCCATCTTTAGCCACTATGCCGCTACTTATTAAATTACCAACTTCGTCAATAGTTGCATATTCAAAAAAGCCTTGGTTGTTTTTTAATACTGTAAAGCCGTCTTCTGTTTCTAAGTAATGTATAGCTTCATTACCAAATGGTTGCAAGGTAATTTTGCTACCATCGGGTTGTGTAATGGTATTTTGATAAGGAGCAACACTGCAATTACTGCGCTGTGCATTAGAGATTTGTGAGCTAAAAATAAGTAAGGTAATCAATAAGCTAGGCAGTAATCTGGCGTTTTTCATCAATTTAGTTAAGTGTGAATTGTAATTAAAAAATAAAAATAATCTTATTGTTTCAGCTTACCAAGTTTCGTATAAAAATAGTGTTAAGCTTTACAATAAAATTATAAAAGCAATAGATTCTACGAACCTTACAGCTAAAGAACCTGTTTATTAATATTTAGTTGCTTTATACATTAACAAACATCTTTTAAGCAGGTTTAAAGTGAGTATTTGTTCTCGAAATTGTTTATTCAAATTCTGATGTAAAGTGAAATACAATTTTAGGGAAAGTATCTTGTGTCATTTTTAAACTCCATAAACTATCTGCAAAAAACACTGGTCGTCCTTCCTTATCTGCTGCAATATTATATCGCTTAATTACATTAAATCGTTCAAGTTCTACTTTATCATCACTGGTAAACCAACAAGCTTTTTGGTAGTTTAATGGCGTAAATGCGCATGATGCGCCATACTCGTGTAATAACCTAAATTGTATAACATCAAACTGTAGCTCGCCCACTGTGCCAATAATTCTAATATTACCGGGTTGCTGGGTAAATAATTGTGCTACACCCTCATCAGTTAATTGTAAGATACCTTTTTCAAGCTGTTTGGTTTTTAATGGGTCCTTATTTTCTAACACCTTAAATATCTCAGGCGAAAAACTAGGTATGCCTTTAAATGTAAAGTTTTCTCCTTCTGTTAATGTGTCGCCAATCTTAAAATTACCATTATCGTATAAACCAACTACATCTCCAGGATAGGCCTCATCAATCACGCTTTTATCATTTGCCATAAAACTGGTGGGGTTACTAAAACGTAATTTTTTATTTAGGCGTGTGTGTTGGTAAAACTTATTACGTTCAAACTTTCCCGAAACAACCCTACAAAAGGCAATTCTATCACGGTGGTTTGGATCAAGGTTGGCGTGTATTTTAAATATAAAACCTGAGAATTTAGATTCGTTTGGTTTTACCTCTCTATCCTCGGTAAACCTGCTTCGAGGTTCTGGCGCAATTTTAACAAATGTATCTAACAGCTCTTGAATACCAAAGTTGTTAATTGCACTGCCAAAAAAAACTGGAGCCAAATAACCTTCAAGGTATAAATCGGTATTAAAAGGCTCGTATACGCCTTCTATTAGTTCGGCATCTTCTCGTAGTTTTGCAGCGGGTTTTTCGCCAATAATTTTATCAAGTTGCGGATTATTTAGATCACCAATTTCAACAATGTTTTTAGCAATTTTGCTTCTATCAGATTGAAACAAATTCAAGCTTTTTTCATAAAGATTATACACCCCTTTAAAATCGCTACCTATACCAATTGGCCATGTAAGCGGACGGGTATGTATGTTTAATTCTTTTTCTATTTCTTCAAGTAAATCATACGGGTCTTGGCCTTCTCTATCAAGCTTGTTAATAAACACAATAACAGGAGTGTTACGCATGCGGCAAACCTCCATTAGTTTTCGGGTTTGATCCTCAACTCCCTTTACACAATCTACAACTAAAATTACACTATCTACAGCAGTTAATGTGCGGTAAGTATCTTCAGCAAAATCCTTGTGGCCGGGTGTATCTAATATGTTAATTTTATAATCTTTGTAATCAAAACCCATTACCGAAGTAGCAACCGAAATACCACGTTGTTTTTCAATTTCCATAAAATCGGAAGTTGCAGCTTTTTTTATTCGATTACTTTTAACAGCACCCGCTGTTTGAATGGCGCCTCCAAATAATAAAAACTTTTCGGTTAATGTTGTTTTACCAGCATCCGGGTGACTAATAATGCCGAATGTTCTACGTTTTTGTAATGCTATTGGAGCTATATTCATGTAATGCGCTGTAAATAAAATGGCCGCAAATATACGTGTGCTGGCTCAACTTTTAAGTTATTTTTTAAAGTATCTATTGCTTCAAAAAATTGTGGTTTTAAAGCTGATGTTTGGTTTTAGCGATTGATTAAGCGATATTTACTAAAACAAATAAGGCCGCCCGAAGGGCGGCCTTATAACAGTATACTAATAAAATACTATTGCATTGGAGGAGCCATTTGCGCACCTAATGTTTTTTGTGCTTTGGCTTGAATTGATTTAAACAACTCGTCTTGTTTATTAAACTGCGCAACTTGTTGTGCGTACATTAAAACGTTAGCATTTTCTTCAAGTTCTGATGCTACACCTTTAGCTTTACTGCCTTTAAACGTGCTGTAATACTGGTATTTCTCAATTGCTAAATCAACCATCGTGTTAATTAATGCGTTAGCTTTTTCTGGAGCTCCAGCAGCAAAGTAAGCCTCTGATAAACGAATGATAAAAATATCATACGCTACTGTTTTATTTGGCATTACTTCTACACAACGGTCTAATGCTTTTATTGCTCTAGCATTATCACCTTCGGCAACTAATTTCATAGCTAAGCGATAAAATAAGTTACGGAAATTACGGGTTTGACGTAAGGTGGTTTCATCTAAATAAACACCTTCTTTATCCATATTACCCCACTTAAACTTATCAACTAAATTAGCATATAAAATGTCTGTGTTAATATGTCCGTATGTTCCACCTTCCACTGGGTCGGTATTTTTAATTGGCACAATGCGATATGTTAAACCTTCTAATTGGAAATAATCGGTCATATTTAAATATACATCACTACCTGTAGTAATTGCAAAATAAATTGGACGAGTCCAGTTTGTGGTAGATAAAATATCTAACACAACTAAATCGGCTTTCATTAATGTGCCTTTACCAATATCCCACTTCATGGTATCAGCAATAATGTTTGCATCTTTTGGATGAACAGCACCATGTTTTAACACGTGATTTTTATCAATTGGGATGTATAATTTTTTGGTTGGGTAATAACTAAACGACATGCCGTTATTTGATGTAAGCTTAGCCATTGGGTCTTTATCATCAGTAATAAATTTAATGATACTACTTAAAGGATAGTAATCTGTTTGGTTAACTCCAAATTGTCTTTCAACTTCTGGGTTTTGATAAAAAATTACATAATCTCTATTGCCTTGTTTATACTGATCGGGTGTCATACTAAAAGGTATAATTTCCGAGTCGTAAACTTTGGTTTTTAATGCATCTGTATACCAATCCGTGTTTAATAAACTTAAATTAATTACACGAATATCACTACGCATACCTTCTACGTTTTGTGCATACCACAAAGGATAAGTGTCGTTATCTCCATTGGTAAACAAAACAGCATTTGGTGCACAAGAGTTTAAATAGTCATAAGCAAAATCTAGGGCTGCAAAACGGTTACTTCTATCATGATCATCCCAGTTTTGAGAAGCCATTAGTACAGGTACACCAGCAATTGTAGCAATAGAAGCAACTCCTGTGGCCATCTGTGCATTCATCTTTTTACTTAGCCAATCAATTAATGCCAATACGCCTAAACCAATCCAAATAATAAATGTTTGGTATGATCCCACATAGGCATAATCACGTTCGCGTGGTTGATGTGCAGGGAAATTTAAATATAAAATAATAAACGCTCCAGTAAATAAGAATAAAGTTAATACAACTGTTGCATCCTCTTTAGATTTTTTGAAATGATAAATCAACCCAATTAACCCCAACAAAAATGGCAAGAAGTAATAAGTGTTACGCGCTTTGTTGCTTTTAATAGAATCAGGCATGTTTTTTTGTGGGCCTAATCGCATCTCATCAATAAATGAAATACCGCTAATCCAGTTACCACGTGTAATGTCCCCAAAACCTTGGTCATCGTTTTGGCGACCAATAAAGTTCCATGCAAAATAACGCCAGTACATAAAGCCCATTTGATAACTTAACAAGAAATCAATATTTTTTGCAAAAGTAGCTTTTTTGCCTTCAGGTATATTTTCCCATTGGCGATATGCTTGAATGTAATCAGCCCTATCAGCCCACATACGAGGGAAAATGGTACAATCTTTAGGGTCGTAAATGCGCTCTATTTTTTCACCTGCTTCATCATATTTTCCATCACCTTTAGCATAAGTCATTGCGCCTTTTTTCTCGTCAATTACTTTAGCATAAAAATACTGCCCATATACCAATGGGTTTTCTCCATATTGCTCACGATTTAAGTATGATAATAAACTAAAAGGATTATCAGGAGCATTCATGTTAATTGGGGGTTTTGCATTACTACGTATAATAACCATAGCGTATGATGAGTATCCAATTATTACAAACGTTACGCTTAATAATGCCACATTCGCAACACTTCTTGAAGCATTGTTTTTAATAACAAAGTAATAAATTAAAGCAGTAATTACACCCCAAAATATCAAGCCAGATGCTGATGGATTTAATGAGAAGGTGGCTACCACCATTAAGGCATATAAACTTGCCGCAATGTAAAAGCTTATTTTGTTATCAGTTTGAGTGTAATGTATGGCGGATGCTAGTGCGCCTGCAATTACAAACAACATAAAAAATGCACCAGTATTAAAACTTGCACCCAATGTGTTTACAAAAAAGTAATCAAACTTAGTAGCCAATGATGGCATACCTGGAATTATACCAAATTGAACTAGCGCAATAGCTGCTACAGCAACTATAGTTGCTTTGATAAAGCCTGGGCGGGTAAATTTATTTTTGCGGAAATAATATACATATACAATTGCCGGAATTACCAATATACTTAATAAATGGACACCAATAGCCAAACCTATTAAATAAGCAATTAATACCAACCAGCGCTCGCTGCCTTCGTTATCGGCAACATTCTCCCATTTTAATATTGCCCAAAATGTTAAGGTTGTAAAAAAGCTCGATGAGGCATAAACCTCGGCTTCAACTGCCGAAAACCAGAATGTATCACTCCAAGTTAAGGCTAATGCACCAACTAAACCAGATACTGCTACAGCAAAAATTTGCTGCATATTAAGCTCTTCGTTAGGTTTGGTAACCAACTTGCGACCAAGGTGAGTGATGGTCCAGAAGGTAAACATTACACATGCAGCACTGGTTGTTGCTGATACCATGTTAACCCAAAATGCAACTTGTGTTACATCTCCACCAGCAAATAACGAAAATATTCGTCCTAGTAATAAAAATAATGGTGCCCCTGGAGGATGGCAAATTTGTAATCTAAATGAGGCAGAAATAAATTCCCCACAATCCCAAAAGCTTACTGTTGGCTCTAATGTTAAGGTATAAGTTACCAATGCAATAACGAAGGTAATCCATCCTAAAACGTTATTTACTAAGTTAAAACGGTTCATGTTTTACGTTAAATCTAATTATATATGTTAGCAAATATATATGATGGAAGTAATTAACCAAATTTAGTATGGTTTTAACTTATCTTTCTTCCAAGTATTATTGGTTAACGTAATTAGTTGTTAGGCTATTTTGATAAGTAATTCTTTTAAGGTTTCGTTAAGTTTAAATGGGCTCTTTTTGTTAGTTTAACCTATTTTAAAAATTGTTATTTGTTTTTTTTGATTACGTTTAAAATTAACTGAAAAACAAAAAGTTAGTTGGCCAACTTTAAAATAGAGTTTTACAAAAACTTGTATTTTTTAAAAATAAAGTTAAATTTGCACTACTTTATTGGAAATTAAATCAAGAGGGGACCCGAAAAGTCCCCTCTATTTTTTACTTTAAATTTAACATGGATATAGTAGCGCAAATAACAGAATGGACTGATGGGTTTTTAACTGGAGAGCTGTTTTTGGTTGAAGTTGAAAACAGAGAAGGCAGTGAAAAAATCAGTGTGTTTATTGATGGAGATACTGGAATTGATATTCCTGCATGTCAAAAACTATCTAGATTTTTATCTGAAAAATTGGATGAGCAAAACTATGGAGAACATCCATATTACCTCGAAGTTTCATCTCCTGGTGCAGATAGCCCGCTCATAAAGTTTCGTCAATATCCTAAACATGTTGGTCGCGAACTTTTGGTAAAACTTAAAGACAACACCGAGACAAGTGGCAAATTGGTGAGTGTAAGTAACGAAGCAATTACTATTGCCATTAAAGATAAGAAAAAGGGCTACGTAAATGCCCCCGAACAAACCATTACATTTGCTGATATTAATGAAGCAAGTGTGATTTTAGCATTTAAATAATAAAATAATTAAACATATAAACTATGCATAGTTCTGGCTTAATAGACTCGTTTAGCGAGTTTAAAGAATTTAAAAACATAGATCGTGCTACGATGCAGCGCGTTTTAGAAGATGTATTTCGCAGTATGTTGCGCAAAAAATACAATAGCGATGAGTTTTTTAGTGTTATTGTAAACGATAGCAGTGGAGATTTAGAAATTTGGCACAACCGTGAGATTGTGTATGATGGAGAAGTTGAAGATATACGTAGCGAAATTTCTTTAACTGATGCACGTAAAATTGAACCAGATTTTGAAGTAGGTGAAGAGGTTACAGAGGGTGTTACTTTAGAAAGTTTTGGTAGAAGAGCTATTTTAGCTGCTCGCCAAACCTTAATGGGTAAGATTTTAGAACTTGAAAAAGACGAACTTTACCGTAAATATAAAGATAGAGTAGGCGAAGTGGTTTCTGGTGAAGTATACCAAATGTGGAAAAAGGAAATTATGATTTTGGATGATGAAGGTAACGAGCTTTTATTGCCAAAAACAGAAATGATTCCAGCCGACCATTACAAAAAAGGAGATAGCATTAAAGCAGTTGTATTTAAAGTAGAAATGTTTAATGGTTCACCACGTATTATTTTAAGTCGTACCGCACCGGTGTTTCTTGAGCGTTTGTTTGAAATGGAAGTACCAGAAATTATTGATGGCGTAATTGCTGTTAAGAAAATTGTGCGCGAACCAGGTGAACGTGCTAAAGTTGCAGTAGAAAGTTTTGATGATAGGATAGATCCGGTTGGTGCTTGTGTGGGTATGAAAGGTTCTCGTATACATGGTATTGTGCGCGAATTGCGCAACGAGAATATTGACGTAATAAATTACACTTCAAACCTTCAATTGTTAATTCAACGCGCATTAAGCCCTGCAAAAGTTTCTTCTATTAAATTAGATGAAGAAAGTCGTAGAGCTTCTGTTTTTCTTAAACCCGACCAAGTATCGTTGGCTATAGGAAAAGGTGGTCATAACATTAAACTTGCTGGTAAATTAGCTGGTATGGAGATTGATGTTTACCGTGAAAGCGATGAAGACGAAGGAGACATTGATTTAGAAGAATTTGCAGATGAAATTGACAACTGGATTTTAGAAGAGTTGAAAAATATTGGATGCGACACCGCACGCAGTGTTTTAAACTTAACCGTTGCCGATTTAGTGCGCAGAACCGAATTAGAAGAAGAGACTGTTAATGAGGTGCGCAGAATATTGCAAGCCGAATTTGAATAGAATATTGCTTAAAATCTGCATACACCAAACGATTGTTTGTTTTATGCAGGCATAAGCCTTACATTTGAGCCGCTTTTTAGCGTAGCCGTCAGCGCAAGAAAAGCATAGTTTTAAAAACATTAAATGAGCGAAAACAAAGAATCTGTCCGTTTAAACGCAGTAGTTAAAGAACTTAACGTGGGAATTCAAACCCTTGTTGAACACCTAACCCAAAAGGGTTTTACGGTGGAAAATAAGCCTACGACAAAAATTACCGGTGAAATGTACCGTGTATTATTAAGTTCTTTCCAGTCGGACAAAAAGGTAAATGATGATGCTAAGGCATTAATTAAACCTAAAGTTAAAAAAGAAGAAGTAACCATTCAGCCTACAGTTAAAAAAGAAACTGTTGTTGAAGAGGAAGATTATGATGACGGCATCCTAATCAAAAC
>JAGPCI010000046.1 GCA_018058165.1 Bacteroidia bacterium | reverse complement strand
ATGTAGAAACAATTTTAGCTAGTAAAAACAGAAGCGAAGCAGGGCAAAGTGTGCCTGCACAAGGATTATTTTTAACCAAAGTAGTATATCCACAAAACTAGTAATCAAAATACTGTTAGGCTTTTTTACTACATTGCGCATTGATTAACTATGCCAAATACAAATACATCAACTACCAATAATATAGCAGCAAAAGTTTCGAACAAACTACTACTTAAACGTATTTATGCATTAGCAAAACCCTATAAATTTAAACTTTATACGGCCATTGTATTAACAATGTGCATGTCGTTTTTAGGACCACTAAGGCCATTTGTAATTCAATATACCATTGATAAATTTATAGCTACCAATAACCTAACAGGCTTAATAAACATGAGCTTGTTATTGCTAGTAATGTTAATTATGCAAGCTGGCATGCAAGTGGTAAGCACTATTTTTACCAACTATTTAGCGCAAAATGTAATTAAAGATTTACGCATGAAAGTTTACGATTACTTAACTGGATTACGTTTACTATTTTACGACAAAACACCCATTGGCACAATGGTAACACGTACGGTAAATGATATTGAAACGATTGCAGATGTTTTTAGCGAAGGGTTAATCAATATTTCGGGTGATATTTTACAAATTGTTTTTATACTAATATTTATGTTTAGCACCAATTGGCAGTTATCGCTAGTTAGCTTATCGGTGTTGCCATTTTTATTTTATGCTGGATATGTTTTTAAAGAAAAAGTAAGGTTAAGTTTTGAAGATGTAAGAACACAAGTAGCACGCTTAAATACTTTTGTGCAGGAGCATATTATGGGCATGCATATTGTACAAATTTTTAATAGAGAGCAAAAGGAATACAGCAAGTTTAAACACATTAATGCACAACATCGCGATGCAAATATTAATTCGGTAATGTATTATTCTGTGTTTTTTCCGGTGGTTGAAATTATAGCAGCCTTATCAACTGCATTAATTGTTTGGTACGGTGCAAAAGGCGTTATTCAAGACCAAACATCAATTGGAACCATTACCGCTTTTATCATGTACATTAATTTATTTTTTAGGCCAATTAGGCAGTTAGCAGATAGGTTTAATACCATGCAAATGGGTATGGTTGCGGCAGATAGAATTTTTAAATTAATAGATAACAAACAAAACATAGAACCTAATGGCCATGTTAAGTTAAATAACATAGAGGGCAATATTGAGTTTAGGCAAGTTTACTTCGGTTATACCCCAAATCAATATGTTTTAAAAGATATTAATATTACTTTACATAAAGGAAAAACCGTTGCCTTAATTGGTGCTACTGGCGCTGGTAAATCATCAATCATAAATTTATTAAGTAGGTTTTACGAAATAGAAAAAGGTGAAATTTTAATTGATGGACACAGTTTAAAAAACCTTGATTTAAAGCACCTGCGCAAACACATTGCAGTGGTATTGCAAGATGTGTTTTTATTTAGCGGTAGTGTTATGGACAACATAAAATTAAATAACCATCATATAACAGACGAAGCCGTAATAGCCACATCAAAATTATTGGGTGCGCACGATTTTATTGTTAAATTGCCACAAGGTTACAATCAAAATATTCAAGAAAGAGGCGCTAGTTTATCTGTTGGCCAAAGGCAATTAATTTCGTTTGTTAGGGCAATGGTTACTAATCCTACTGTATTAATATTAGATGAAGCTACTTCATCAGTTGATAACGAAACAGAAGATATTATTCAAAATGCCATTGAAACCATGATGAAGGGAAGAACATCAATTGTTATTGCACACCGCCTGTCAACTATACAACATGCTGATGAAATAATTGTACTTGATAATGGGATGATTGTTGAAAGAGGTTCGCACAGAGAATTATTAAATACAGATGGTTATTACAAAAAACTATATGAACTACAATTTATTACGAGCTAAGTTATTTAAACCATTTTTTATACTATTTTGTTGGTTGATGTTGAGCAGTACTGTTTATGCTCAAAAACAACCTACAATTGATAGTTTGTTACTAAAAACTAAAGTAACAAGAGATACCGCACTGGTAGATTTGTATAACGAATTGGCTTACGAGTATAGAAGTGTTGATGTGGACAAAACATTAATGTATACAGATAGTGCTATTGCCAAATCTAAAAAAATAAATTACATACGCGGCTTAGGTAATGCATACACAAATAGAGGTAACTATTTTAAAAACATAGGTGATAATGCACAAGCAAGGGCATGTTATGTTTGGGCATATATACAACACCAAAAAAATAACGATAAAAAAGGTTTATCAGCAACCATAAATAGTATTGCTAGTTTACATTTTTTGCAAGGCAAACTTACTTTAGCATTATCCAACTTTATAAAATCGTTAACCTTATCTCGTCAAATAAATGATAGACGTGGCGAGGCAATAACCCTAAACAATATTGGGGTTATAAATCAAGAACAAAAAAATTACAGTAAGGCGCTTGAGTATTACGAGCAATCATACCATACTTTTAAAGAAATTGGAGATATTAAATTAATGCCCGACCCTTTAAATAATATAGGCAACATTTACCATATACTAGGCATAACAGAAGATGCATTAAGATTTTATAACGAGGCAATGGCAACCTATATAAACCTGGGAGACGCCAAAGGAGAATCGTCAACAATGACTAATATTGGGCTGATTTATTACGAAAACAAAGATTACAAAACTGCGTTAAAATATTACCATAAATCGTTGAGTATTGATGAAAAACTTAACGACAAACAAGCCCAAACAATTACTTGCAACAATGTTGCTTATTGTTACTACAATTTAAAGATGTTTTTTGCAGCAAAAAACTATGCAGAGCGTGCATTAAAGTCTTCCCTTGAGCAGAATGACAAGATAGATATGGTAAACTCGTACGAATTATTAGCAAAAATTGAAGACGAGTTGGGTAATTACAAAAAGGCATTAACATACTACAAACTATTTACTACCAATAGTGATAGTTTATATAGCGAAGAAACCCGTCAGAAGCTAGAAGATATCGAAGCCCAATACGAGGCAGAAAAATCAGAAAACGAGCGACTAATTAAGGCATTAGGAAAAGATACCGACAAAGAAGTTACAGGAGGCGAAATAAAAGATGGAATTAATAGAAATGTACAAACCATAGCATTGGTGCTTATTTCTTTTGTATTGGTGATGTTCGGAATTGTGTATTTATCAAAAAGAAAGTAACACACTAAAAACCAATAAAGTAAATATCATAATGGTTTTTGGTGAAAAAAACGCATATTTGCGCCTCGTTTAATACATAAATAATAACAGTTTAAAATATAATATGGCAGTTTTAGTCGACAAAAATTCAAGAGTTATTGTGCAAGGCTTTACAGGTAGCGAAGGCACATTTCATGCGCAACAAATGATTGAGTATGGCACAAACGTGGTTGGAGGAGTAACACCTGGCAAAGGTGGTCAAGTTCATTTAGATCGCCCTGTGTTTAACACAGTTAAAGATGCTGTAGACCAAGCTCAAGCAAATACTTCAATTATTTTTGTACCACCAGCATTTGCTGCTGATGCAATTATGGAAGCCGCTGAAGCAGGTATTAAAGTAATTATTTGTATTACCGAAGGTATTCCGGTAAAAGATATGATACCTGTTAAAGAATATATTAAAGGTAAAGATTGCCGCTTAATTGGCCCTAATTGCCCGGGTGTAATTACTCCAGGACAAGCTAAAGTTGGTATTATGCCAGGTTTTGTATTTAAAACAGGTAAAATTGGTATTGTATCAAAATCTGGTACTTTAACTTACGAAGCAGCCGACCAAGTTGTAAAAGCTGGTTTAGGTATTTCTACTGCAATTGGTATTGGTGGCGACCCAATTATTGGAACACCTACAAAAGATGCTGTTGAAATGTTAATGAACGACCCTGATACCGATGCAATTATTATGATTGGTGAGATTGGTGGTAGTTACGAAGCTGATGCTGCTCGTTGGATTAAAGCTAACGGTAACAAAAAGCCAGTTGTAGGATTTATTGCTGGACAAACAGCGCCTCCAGGCCGTAGAATGGGTCATGCTGGTGCAATTGTTGGTGGACATGATGATACTGCAGCTGCAAAAATGGCAATCATGCGCGAGTGTGGTTTACATGTTGTAGAATCGCCTGCTGAAATTGGTGCAAAGATGGTGGAAGCATTAGCACAAAAATCTAACTAAGTTTAAATAATATCTTAAATATATTTTTAAAAGCTCGAGCAATTGCTTGAGCTTTTTTTATTGACCTAATTCATCAATTTTTAATCATACCAAAACCATAACTTTGCAAATACCATGGAGGAAATACTTGCCAAATACATTACCGTAATACTTACAAGCGCTTTTAAATACATAGTAGGTGTAACATCTGCAATTGGATTAAAATTAAACTTTATTGAAACCATGTTGTGCAGTGTATTAGGTGGTATGTTAGGCGTAATAGTTTATCTGTATTTATGGAATGGCATAATATTTCTATTCCACAAAATTTGGCCACCAAAACCTAAACAGCATAAGCCAGTAGGTAAGCACCGTAGAAAAATTTTAAAGTTTATTATTAAGTACGAAATAGTAGGCATAGCCATACTTACTCCAATATTATTATCAGTACCCGTTGGTACCATTTTAGCCGCCACTTTCGAACCAAATAAGTGGAAAATAAAACTATACATGTTTATTAGTTTTGTGGCTTGGTCGCTTATAGCGTATGCTTCTTTTGTGGTTTATGGAATAATTATAAAATCCATGCTTTAATATACCCCAGTTAAGACAGTAAAATCCAGATAGAGTTGTTATAAAACCTGTTTTAGCTAACCCCTAAAGCAGTTTTTTTTGTTTTTTGTTTTGGGCACAAAAAAAGCCTAACTAAAAGTTAGGCTTTGAATTTTGTCGGGGTGGCAGGATTCGAACCTACGACCTCCACATCCCAAATGTGGCGCGATACCGGGCTACGCTACACCCCGAAAACGTTTAGGGTTTGTTGTTACTTACCTTTAACGTGGCGCAAAAGTAACCTTTTGCTAAATTTTTCCAAATATTATGCTAAATTAATTTGGACTAGCTTGCGGAGAGAGAGGGATTCGAACCCTCGATACAGTATTCCCGTATGTCGGTTTAGCAAACCGGTGGTTTCAGCCACTCACCCATCTCTCCGGGCCTCCTAAATTTTTTAGGAGTGGCAAAAGTATACATATGCACTATAACTACCAAACATTATTATAAAAAACATCATTTATTATTATTCCCAATTTTTATGGCCATTTTGTTACAAATATATTGGTTTGATTATATGCTAATTATACAAACCATACAACTTATTACTTGTTTTATTTAATCTAATAAACAAAGTTGGTACTGTAATTACTTGTGTAAATAAAACGTGTGCAAATTAATTTGAATGTAAACGCACAATAAAATGAGATGTATTACCAAATAAAAAATTAAAACTATGGCAAAGGAAAATCCAATTAACTACAAGTTTAGAGACCTAAAGGTTTTTGGCTCTACAGAATGGCTTGCCAATAACGAAAAAAAATATCGATTAGTTTACGATGAGTTAGAGTGTACTTTTATTTATTGTGAGCTGTCGTTTTTTAATAAATTATTTGATGAAAAAGATTGGGATGTACGCATGAGTATTAAATGCGTTCAGCAAGTGGATAACGTTGAAATTTGCAGCCTTACAGCCGATCGTACCATACGTAAAGATGAAAACATTGTTTATGTTCGTGAAGGTTGGGGAGTAAAAACACCCGGTATATATTGGAAAAAAGGGAGTTACCGATGGGAAGCTTGGATTGACAATTTATTGGTTGCCGAAACCCGATTTTATATTGAAGACCAAGGCCTGGTTTCAGATACCGTAAATCCATATTTTAGTTTAGATGAAATAAAATTATACGAAGGCCCAGATAGTAATGTATCTAAAGCAGAACGAAAGTATTTACGCTCATTTAGTGAGGCCGATACCAGATATGTTTGGGTTGAATTAACTTGCCAAAGCCATGTAATAATTAACGAACCTTGGCATTGTGAAATGTTTTTTAACTTTAAAACAAGAAGTGGCCAGCTTAAAGGTAAAATAGAAAAACTTGTTGAAGTAAATACCAGTGAATTTGAATTTACCATTGGCTGGGGAAGTGATGTAAAAGGCACTTGGAGTAATGATTTATACTCGGTTGATGTGGTGTTTATGGATAAAATTATTGCTACCATTCCTTTTGAAGTGGGCAAAGAAGCCATTTATGATGAAACCCCAATTATTTCAACCCTTCAGCCTAAGCTTCCACTTAAACAAATTCCTGAATCTATGAAGCCTATAGAATCGGGCAAAATAGAAAATGTATTACACGAACTTGATTTGCTTATAGGCTTAGATAGCATTAAGAAAAAAGTTAAAGAGTATACCACTTACTTAAATTTTTTAACGTTACGTAAAGAAAAAGGGTTTGACGACAATGATAAAATAAACCTACATGCTGTATTTACAGGCAACCCAGGTACTGGAAAAACTACTGTAGCTAAAATGCTTGGTAAAATTTATCAAGAGTTGGGCTTATTATCAAAAGGTCATGTTTTGGAGGTGGATAGAAGTGATTTGGTTGCCGAATACATTGGCCAAACAGCACCCAAAACCAAGGAGATTATTAAAAAAGCAAAAGGTGGAATTTTATTTATTGACGAAGCGTATGCCTTAGCACGTAAAAATGATGACTCGAAAGATTTTGGTAAAGAAGCTATTGAAATTTTATTGAAAGAAATGAGTGATGGTGATGGCGATTTGGCCATAATTGTAGCTGGTTATCCTGATGAGATGAATATTTTTATGGAGTCGAATCCGGGTTTAAAATCACGCTTTAGCATGTATTATGATTTCCCTGATTATACACCTCAAGAATTAATGAAAATTGCCGATTACGCATCGCTCAAAAAATCCATCCTATTTAATGTAGAGGCTAAGGATGTGCTTTATAAAAAATTGGTGGATGCCTTCCGCGAAAGAGATAAAACATTTGGTAATGCCCGTTTTGTAAATAAAATTATTGACGATTCGAAAATGAATATGGGTCTTCGCATTATGACGAAAGAAAATCCAGAGTTATTAACCAAAGAGGATTTATCAACCATACATGCCGAAGATATAGATAAAATATTTGCACCTAAATTGCGCAGCCACGCTGATATTCCTGTAGATGAAGAATTACTTCGTTCGGCACTTGCAACTATTCATAGCATGATAGGACTTGGAGCAATTAAAACAGAAATAGACGAATTGGTTAAACTGGTAAGATTTTATAAAGAAATTGGTAAAGATATCAGACAAAGCTTCTCGTTACATTCGGTTTTTACAGGAAATCCAGGGACAGGAAAAACAACAATTGCCCGATTATTGGCACAAATTTATAAGGCACTTGGCATTTTAGAAAGAGGTAACCTTGTAGAGTGTGATAGACAAGATTTAGTGGGTGGCTTTGTTGGTCAAACTGCAATAAAAACCAACGAGGTAATAAGCAGAGCAATGGGTGGCGTACTATTTATTGATGAAGCATATTCGTTGAGTGAAGGAGGCGAAAACGATTTTGGAAAAGAAGCTGTAGAAGCCATTTTAAAAAGAATGGAAGATTCGAGGGGCGAGTTTGTAGTAATTGTTGCAGGTTATACAGAGAACATGAAACGATTCCTTCAATCAAACCCAGGCTTAAGTTCGAGGTTTGATAGAACCATGTTTTTTGAAGATTATAATGCAGAACAGCTTTACGAAATTGCTTTACGCATGTTGCAAAGCAATAGCATTAAGCCAGATGAAAAAGCCAGTGAACATTTAAAAGCTTATTTAACTTTTCAATACAACACCCGAAATCAGTTTTTTGGGAATGCTCGCAGTGTAAGAAAATTAGTAGAAGAGTCTATTAAAAATCAACATTTACGTTTGGCTAAGGTAGAAAACGAACTTAGAACAATTGATATGATTCAGCAGCTAACTATTGAAGATGTAATGGAATTTAAAATAGATTACAATGCTGTTTCTAATAAGCGAACAATTGGTTTTAACACCAGTAAAAGCGAGTAACACAGAAATAAAAAAGCGAGGGTATATTTTCTACTCTCGCTTTTTTAAACCTCTAAAAAATCATTTAGTTTTGCTACAAATTGCTTTTTCATTACTGGCTTTTCTATAATGTAATCAAACTCTTTATTTACATTGTCGTTACCTAGGTAGCTTATTAAGTGCGCAGTAAAAGCAATAACAGGAATATCCTTAAATTTTGGGGCAGCCTTTATATACCTTGCTAACCAAACTCCATCCTCATTACCTTCTAAGTTAATATCGGTAACTATCAAGTCAAACTTATCAATATTTAAAGCATCAACGGCTTGCTTTGCGTTGTTTACTACCTTAAACTCAAAATCGTTTGAAAGATATATTTTTAACAGTTGCCTGTTAATGGGGTCGTCATCTATTGCAAGTATTCGTTTCAATATATTTATTCTTTTACAATGCAAACTTATGCTATTTATTTCGATAAACAGCAAACTATTTTAAAATATCGCCTAAAACCACAAAGACTTTACATTGCAAAACTCTTTTAATCCAAATTCGCCAAGCTCTCTTCCGTAACCAGATTTTTTTACCCCACCAAATGGATAGGCTGGTTGTGATTTTACCATTTCGTTAATAAAAACTTGGCCACATTCAAGTTGATCGGCAATTGCAACTGCACGCTCCTTATTGCTACTCCATACACTTGCCCCTAAACCAAACTCCGTAACATTTGCTATTGCAATGGCTTCTTCATCATTACTTACTTCATAAACACTTAATACTGGGCCAAACAACTCTTGGTAATAAGCATCACAATTGGTGTTGATATGAGTTAAAATTGTTGGTGGATAAAAAAATCCTTGGGTTGGGTAATTGCTTTGTTGGTAATAAATTTTAGCTCCATTATTAACTGATTGGTTAACCTGACTCGCCAATTTATCACGCAAATCTAAACGCGCCAAAGGACCAATATTTACTTCATCAAGCATGGGATTACCACAAGTTAACTCCGCAACTTTAATAGCAAGTTTTTCTAAAAACGGTGCAGCTATGTTTTTATGTAAAATAAATCGTTTTGCAGCAATACAACTTTGTCCGTTGTTTTGAAAACGTGCAATAATTGCCTTTTCAATTGTTTCATCTAAATCTGCATCATCCAACACAATAAACGGATCGCTTCCTCCCAACTCCAACACCGATTTTTTAATGTGTTTAGCAGCTAAACTTGCTACTGCACTTCCCGCCTTTTCGCTTCCTGTTAACGTTACTGCTTTAATTTTATCGTTTGCAATACAATTGGCCACTTGGGTTTCGGTAGCAAATACTATTTGTATTAATCCTTCGGGCAAACCACATGCATTAATAATTTGCTGAATAGCCAAACTACTTTGTGGCACATTTGGGGCTGGTTTAACTAAAATTGCATTACCTGCAAGCACAATAGGAATTGCACTACGTAATATTTGCCAAAACGGAAAATTCCACGGAAAAACACCCAACACCACACCCATTGGTTGATAAGTAAGTGTAACCGTTTTTCCTGTTTCGGCAATGCTGGTAGTTGGTTGTAAAATTTGCGCTGCATGAGCCGCATAATACTCACAACCACGTGCACATTTTAACACTTCAAGTTTTGCTTCGGCCAATGGTTTGCCCATTTCTAATGTAGCGAGTAAAGCCAACTCTTCGTGTTTTTGTTTGATAATTTCAGCAAGTTTTATAAAAAAAGTAGCCCTTTGTGCAATGGGTAAATTAGCCCATGATTTTTGGGCATTATCTGCCTTATTTATTATATTATTTAAAGCATCATCACTAATAAAATCAAAAGTGCCTATTAACTCTTCCGTAAACGGATTTATCGATTCAAATTTCATGTTATTAATACCCAATTTATTTAGGCATTCTCCATTTTTATTGTTTTACTAAACTAACCAATTCGTTAATCGAACAAGTTTTTTGCTCGCCCGAAACCAAATTTTTAAGAGTAAACACTTGTTGTTGCATTTCTGTTTCGCCAGCAATTGCTGCAAATGGTATTTGCAAAGCATTTGCATAATCTAATTGTTTGCTCAACTTTTTGTTATCTGGGTAAACCTCTGCTGCAATACCTGCATCACGTAATACTTTTAAGGCTGGTAAACAATACAATTGTGTGGCTTCATCAAAATGGCAAAACAATACTTGGGTTGATGTGGCACGTAATTGTTCAGGAAATAATTTTAATTCATCCATCACATCATAAATCCTATCAAGCCCAAAACTTATACCCACACCAGATACATTGGGTAAACCAAAAATGCCTGTTAAGTTATCATATCTACCACCACCGCCAATACTACTTTTTAAAGTTCCTTGGTTTGATACTACTTCAAAAATACCACCTGTGTAATAACTTAGTCCGCGTGCTAAACTAAAATCTAAGCTAAGGTTTATGGTTTGGTTTGATGCTTGGTTAATGGTTTCAATATTTTTAAGTATAAAAGATAATTCTTCAATTCCCTTTAAACCTTCGGACGAAGATTGTAATTTATCTTTTAGTTGATTTAAAATTTCTTTGTTCTCACCTTTTATGGTAATGATATCAAACAATGTATTTAACTCACTTTCAGAAAAACCTTGTTCAGTTAATTCTTTTCTTACCCCTTCTTCACCAATCTTATCTAACTTGTCTATAGCAACCGCAATGTTGTTCATCACATCAATTGATTTTACAACCTCAGCAATACCCGCCAAAACTTTGCGGTTGTTTAATTTAATTTGGTATTGTGTTATACCTAAAGCTTTAAAAGCTTCGTCATAAATCTGAATTAAATCTAGCTCGTTTAATAAACTATCACTGCCTACCACATCTGCATCACACTGCCAAAACTCTCGGTAGCGGCCTTTTTGCGGCCTATCGGCTCTCCAAACCGGCTGCATTTGGTAACGCCTAAACGGAAAAGTAATATCGTTTCTGTGCATCACCACATAACGTGCAAACGGAACTGTTAAATCGTATCTAAGTCCTTTTTCTGCTATAAATTTTGTAGTGGCCTTACTATCTAAATCGTTTAGTTTACCCGTGTACGAAGGCAAAAAAGTAGCATCAGCACTTTCATCTGCCAACATTTTATCATTATACTCTTTTAGCGTTTTTAAAAAATCACCCGAGTCTAAAATTCTAAATAATAACTTATCGCCTTCATCGCCATACTTACCTTCAAGGGTTGAAAGGTTTTCCATGGTAGGAGTTTCTAGCGGCATAAAACCGTATTTTTTAAACACCGTTTCAATGGTATTTAAAATGTATTTTCTTTTTTGAACATCAGCCGGACCAAAGTCGCGGGTACCTTTAGGTAGTGTAGGTTTTTGTATTGCCATAAAATGAGGCACGAAGATACATTACCCCACATAATAACAAAAATTTAATGCAATCCTATTGGCCAAGCCTTAACTTATCAGGTATAAACAAGTTAGGTTAGTTTTAATGATAGTATATTTAAAACGATAAAATAAAATCAATAATCCAACAAATTTATCAGGAATGACTTTCGGTATGTGCTATAATTTCAGCCTCATTATTTGTTTACTATAGAATTGGGTAACATAAGAAGGAACGGTAAGGCCTTTAAATAATCTAATTCTTCATATTCTAAACCCAATAGCCTCAGGTTTTGATAATACTGCTGATGCTGGTTATAGTATGTTTTTTCGCTTTGAATAAACCATGCTTTTTCACCAAGTTTCTCACCCAAAAACCATTTTTCAATTAATCTTCCCGTTCTACCATTGCCATCATTAAAAGGGTGAATTTTTACAAAAACTAAATGTAGCATTGAGGCATAAAAAAACACTTCTTCTATAGATAATGTTGCATTAAGAAGCAAGGCAATATCTACAAATAACTTTTTCATTTCCTGCTCTACAACTTGCGGCTGTGCAGCTACATATTCAATCTTTCCTTCTTCGGTAGCTACATACATATTTTTTATTCGGTATGTGCTTTGCCAATCTGAGGCCACTATATGTTTACTTAATTGCTCGTGTGCAGCTTTTACATTTACTTCGTTCAAACTATTAGCTTGTGCAAATAGGTAAGCAGCATAAAGGTCATCTGTTTTTTTAGTATAGTCGGGTTGAAAAGAAATACCATCTCTTTTGTGTTTAATGTAGCTGTCTAACTCAATTGGTTCACCTTCAATTTTACTACTGAATACAGATGCTACTGAGGTGTAAAAACTGAAATTCAAGGTTGATAATTCAGCATCCTGCAAGGCATTAAATGCTTGTAGTAACCCTTTTGGCAATTCCGGAAGGTATTGATTAAGTAGAGCTGAATTTAATAAGGTCAACTTCATGCCTATTGATTAAAAATTAAGGTAAGTCCATATGATTTATTCTTAACTTCAAGCTGTTCGAAATTAAACGGCAACATCTCCTTTAGGAAAAAATCCAACTGCCCTATAGCATTATCTTCACTCATTTTGTATTATATAAGTTTGCTAATTTACGTTATTAAATATTAATTATAGTGTAAGTGCGTTGGCAAAAAAGCAGTGTTTTGAGTTTTGTAAAATGTAGACTTGTAATAGGTCGAAGCCAAATGTGAAACTAACAAAAATTTTATAAGTTTAATGCAGCATCTATGTAAACGTAAATGTCGCTTGGTAGTTCATCTCCTTGTTTTTTAGCTCTTTTATTACCAAGGCGCACCACAATTGTTTTTAAACTTGGTATTGCAAAAATGTATTGTCCTCTTATTCCGCGGGCATAAAAAATATCCTGCCCTTTGTGCTTCATTAACCACCATTGGTAACCATATTGGTTATACTGCTTTCCATTTTCATCAACCAAATTTGCGGGTGTTATGGCTTGTTGTACATAAC
>JAGPCI010000045.1 GCA_018058165.1 Bacteroidia bacterium | reverse complement strand
AATTAATCCTGCTGTGGCTGTTGCAAAGGTTTCGGTATGATTAGCACTTACGTTAAACGTAACATATTTGCCGGCTAACGCATTTGTGTTTAAATAAGCAATTGCAGCTGCTAGTGTGCTATAATCTTTACCTACACCAACTGTGAACTCTGTAAATGGAGTACCATCAAACTCTACAGCTCCTATGTCGGGTAATGTTCCACCACCATTTAATTGGCCTGCTTTAGGGTAGGTTTTTCGTATACCAACAGTATTAAAATCGTCATCAATACCAATAATTTTTTGCCCACGGCTTTCAACAACTGTTGGTATCGATGTATCTATTTTTAAGTAATCATTATCGCTACTGGTGGTGCTTATAAAATTTACCAAATCACTCACGCTTTTTTGATCGCGTGTTGTTAAAAAACTCTTTAATGCATCTATCGTTTCTAGGTTATTTGTACCAGCAGTAAACAATAAATTGGTTGCAGAGGGTGTGCCTGCATAAAACAGATTATTATTGCTATTTGAATTGTAATTTGCAATAGCAACTGTTAACCTTATAGCCGCTGTTATACCATGGGTAGATGTGTTATATAGTATGTTATTTCTTAAGTCAAGCGAACTCCCAGATACAATTGCATTACTACCAAAACCATTACCACCGCTGCTACAATCTAAAAAAATGGTATTATTAAAAATTTTAGAGTTTGAATTTGTTTGTATGCCGCAAACGGCCAAATTTGTTACCCCATTTGGTGCATATATCCTTGAAATTTTATTGTTGTAAATACTATCAGAACCATAGTTTATTAACATTCCATTGCCATGATATAAACTAGCTGTGTAAACAATACTATCAATTATATTATTTGCTAATACTAAGTTAGTGGTATAAAAAGTTGTTATAGCACCGTAATTAATGGCATTTCCTGTTAGTTTATATATAACGTTTTCGGTGATTGTTGAATTGTTGCATTGCCAAATTCTCATCCCGGCATAAGCTGTTGCATTCTCAAGTCTATTGCCTTTTATAGCAGAAAATGTTTGATAGTTTTGGTGTATACCATAATTAGTAAATACTTGAATATGATTGCCAATTAACTGCAACCAAGTATCAAAAATGCCACTTGTACTGCTATTGGCTCTTATACCATCGGTTACGTTCTTTATAGTGTTGTTTAAAATAACAATATTGGTATGTCTACCTGCAGTATCTGTAATAGTTAGGCCGCTATTGCTAGTGGCTAAATGATTAGCGATATAAATTCCTGAACCTGATTTTAAAGTAATGTTACAGTTTTTAATGGTAGTGCTCTTTGCACCATCTGTTGCACTACTTTTTAAAATGGCATAAGCCCATTCCATTTGTGTGGTGCTGTATATGTTAGATGCATTTTCTTGTACATCAATACCATCAAAGGTTATAAAGTCGCCACCGGCAATGGTAACAATACCATCGTTATTGCTAACACCTGTGGCTGCTGTGATTAATGGATTAGCACCAGTGCCTATTTTTTGAAATATAATTGGGTTTGTTAATGTGCCCGTTGCGGTTATTAAACCAACTGAAGATGATGCGAATGTTTCGGTATGGCCGGCATCTACGTTAAAAGTAACTCCTCCGCTACCTACACCACTGGCATTTAAGTCGGCAATAGCAGCTGCAATATTGCTGTAGTTTTTACCGGTACCTACTGTTTTAATGCCACTAAGCTGTGCATTTGAATTAAATGCTAATATTATAAATACCAACAAAAAAACAACTTTAAGTGGCAATAGATTGCTGAACCTAAGTGTTGCTAAATTGGTATTTAATTGATTTTTAAATTGAGCGTTAACCTTTGTGGTAAAGTTGTGTAACATGTTATGGTATTATTAAAAACACATCAAAAATTATAAGTTCCTTAATAATTATCATACATAGTTTACCTAACTAGTTATATAGTTGATAAAACATGCCTGTGAGTTGATGAGTAGAAATTCGCTTACCATAAATTAACATAGTGTTTACCAACAATAACTTAAATAACCTTAACGTATTTTGTTTTTGTTTTTAGTCCTAAATTTTACATCTTACACCTAAATTTAAACCATGGCTAAATATAATTGCATAATTGCTGACGATAGTTTTTTGGAGCGAGATGCCTTACAAATGTTTTTAGAAATGACCGATTGCGTTAATATTGTTGCGGTGTGTGGCAATGGTATTGAAGCCAGACAAGCATTAAAAACAAACGAAGTTGATATTATATTTTCTGACATTGATATGCCCGATATTTCTGGCCTTGATTTAATAAGAAGCCTATCTAAAAAGCCTGCAGTAGTATTTATTACCTCTTACCCAGAGTATGCCGCCACAGGTTTTGAATTAGATGCCATAGACTTTATTGTAAAGCCCGTAACTTTTGAAAGAGTAGCAAGAAGTGTAAATAAAGTAATTGAGTATATAGAGATGAAAAAACTTTCGGAACAACAAACAGAAAATGTTGTTGTAAATATAAATCAAAACAAAACCGAGGACTATATTTTTATACGCGAAACCCCCGACCTGGTAAAAATAAAGTTTGACGAAGTTGCCTATATAGAAAGCATGGGCGAGTTCTCTAAAATTTATACGCTATTTGATAAACAACACATCACCCTGGTAAGTTTAAAAAACTTAGAACTACAATTACCCGAAACCATTTTTATGCGCATTCACAAACAGTACATCGTAAATTTAAAAAATATTTCTGCTATTGGTGCTAGTGAAGTAACGCTAAATGATACTTTTAAAATTCCAATTAGCCTAACACACAAACAAGCCTTAATTGATAAAGCTGTTAACACCAATATTTTAAACCGATATACAGGTCGAAACCCTTAGCTACTAAATACTACAGTAAAATACGCTCCTTTATCATTATTGTTTGATGCTAAAATCTCAACATCCATTAACTTTCCAAAACTTTTACATAACATCAAACCAATACCTGTTCCTTTTTCGTTGGTGGTACCTTTTGTGCTTGGTAGAGGTGTATTTTTTTGTTGATCATTAAAGTCAGAAATCCAGTCTAAACTTAGCCCAATTCCATCATCACTAATTGAAATTTTTTGCTTGTTACCATCACTACTTGTTGTTAACCAAATTTTACCACCTTGTGGTGTATATTTAATGGCATTACTAAGCAAATTACGAATAATTAAAGTAGTCATATTTATATCTGCAAAAACCTTAATCTCTTCAACATTGTTTACTATGGTAATTTGTTTACGTTCTGCCTCCGCTGTCAACACTTCGCTAACTGAAATTGCAATTTGTTTGAGGTCAATATCCTCGTTAACGGGCTTATAACCGTGCATTTGAGAGTATGCCCAATTTAATAAATTATCCATCATATTAGAAGTGTAGAATAACTTATTTTTAAGTTCGCTTGTATACATCAACATTTTTTCGGCCGATAAATTTTGATGCTCCAGAATGTGTATAAATGAGATTATAGAACTTAATGGCGTGCGCATATCATGACTAATTACACTAAACAACCTATCCTTAACTTTATTTACATTCTCCAGGTCTTCTTTTTGCATTTCAAGCTCTTGTTTCTGTAAGCTAATTTTTTTGTTTAATTTGATGGTACGCACTTGGCTAATAATTACAATTAGCACAATTAAAACCAATAACGCAATGGCTATGGTTAAATATAAATTTACCTTTTTGTTGTTAGCAATTTCAGCATCTTTTATCTCCGACTTATATTTTATTAATGCCTCGTTTTGACCTTCATCATAGCGCTCTTCTTGCATCTTTAAAAGGTTAATAGAAGCCTCCTTATATAATGCTGCTACTAGTTTATCATCTCCAATACTCTCTGCTAAAGTTGCATACGAAATAAGAAAATTACAATAACCAACTTTTCGTACTGAACTTGCTATTATGGGTTTAAAAAATTCGCAATAAGCCAAAAATTCCTTTTTAATTGCCAATTCAGAAACAGAATTACCCAATTGTTTTACACACTCAATACTTTGAAAAATTTGTTGTGCAGCTATTCTATCATCTTCAGTTATTTTAGCATAATAAAGCGCCTTGGTTTTTAATCGAATAACCTCTTCGGTGCAACTATCTGTTTTATTAAAATTGGCCTTTGCTATTATTAATCCACTTGCTGCTTGGTAATAGTGCATCCAATTTCTATCGTTGTTGTTTTTTTCAATACGCTGCTTAAATTGATTGAGATAATATTGGGCAGAATCAAAATTAAATAACCCAGTATGGCAAATAGCAAGGCTATTTACCAACATATCTGCCAAAGGGGCTTCAATATTTTTTACATACGAATAAGCCCTTTGTAAATATGGTAACGCCAAATTATACTCCCGTTTATCAGCAAAAAAAGCACCCAAAGCGTTTTCAACCATTCCTTTGTAAATTGGCGAAGGAAAATCGTTAATTCGCTTATGGGCTTCCATAGAATAATAAAGTGCACTATCCTTTAAAACATCATCGCGCAAGTAGTACCTAAAAGCAATTTGATATAAGGCTGTAGCATAAGAAAGCTTAGTTTTAGCAACATCAATTTCTAAACATTTTTTATACCAATAAACGGCCGAATCGTTTTCTGAATATGTGTTGCCAATATTTATATAAACCCTATTTATGTTTTCTGTATCATTAAGCGACTTTGCTATGGCCAACCCTTTTAAATAAATTGATCGGGCTTCCATTGGTTTGCCTGTGTTGTCCAATGCGGTTGCTGTAAGGTCGTTTACCGCCATGCCAACCAACCTGTCAGTAGCTTTATTTATGATGTGTTGATGCATTTTAATAACTACCAACATGCTATCAAATTGACCTTCAAAATTTAAAATGCTAAGCATTCTTAGAACCGATATGGTGGCTTGGTTATAATTTTTATTGTTTAATGAATAACTTAAAGCATTTGTAGCTGCTTGCCAAGCCAATTCATTTTGTCCATTTTTAATATAAAAACTCGAAGCGGCTAATTCAATTTTACAGCGCAAAGAATCTTGCCCAAGTTGTTCACCTTTTTTTCGCCCTTCCGCAATTAGTGCTTCAGTTTTTTGGGGTGTAAGATTTTCATAGCTTTTTAATTTCTGACTTAGTGATTGAACACTTTCGTACAATTCATTTTTTTGAGAAAATGAAGCATTACCAATTAGCAACAATATTAATAAGCAAACAATAGGTTTGATGCGCATGAAGGATATTTTGAATACTGCCAATTAAACACATTTAGCAATAATTACAAAACACAAAACCGTATTTGGTTTATTAGTAAATAATTACTGCCAACCTTACAAACCCATTTAAACAAAAAACGGCCCAAGTAAACTTGAGCCGTTGGTAGCGCAAAAGGTATAATAAACTGTTTTAGTTTTACAAATCACTAAAACAAAGCATTCAAAAAATTAAAATATACAATCCTTTATGCAGTAACAGACGATTTATAGGCATTGTAAAAAAACACCGGTAAAAAGAAAAATACTAAAAACAAAAATCCAATTAGTGTAAGCATGTTTGCACCCGGAAAAGAAAGTCCTTTAAACATACTACCTACAGAGATAAATAGGGCAGTAAGCACTCCTGCATAAAAACGCAATAAACTTGGTAAACCATTTGATGTGCTACTTTTGTTTTTACTGGCAATTATAAAAATACACACCAAAAACAAAAACGCATAACCTACAAAACTTACAGCCATGGCTCCTGGCCAATGCAAAATTCTAAATAAAAAGCCACTAGCAATAAATGTGGCCGATAAAAAGCCTGATAAATACAATAATTTTTTCATCTGAATATGTTTATTAAAGTTTAACAAAAAAAATAATTCGTGTTCTATTTCTATCAGCCCATTTGGACTAATTTTATTCCAAGCGTTGGTGTAGGCTACTTCAAAATCAACCCCTTTCTCCATTTCTTCTTCTATGCTGCAACAATAATGGTCTAACATATCAGCCATTAAATGTTGATTGGAAATTCCTGCTTGTTTTATCCTCCGTTCAATTTCATCTACATGTGTTTTATTAAATAGTTGCATATTGGGTAGATTTATTGTTGTTAATAATTAAATGTATTGTTTCAATAAAACTTATCAATTCGCTTATCGCATCTACAGATTCTTTCTTTCCCTTTTTGGTAAGTTTATAGTATTTACGAACCCTGCCCGTAACCTCAATTTGTTCGCTTTCCAATAATCCATCCGATTCTAATTTATGTAAGGCAGGATAGAGCGAACCTTCTTTTATTAATATTTTACCAGAACTTAGCTCCTTTATATGTTGGGTAATTTCGTATCCATACATTCTTTTTTGATTAGCTAATAAGTTTAATATAATAGGACCCAAGGTACCTTTTAATAATTCTTTTTGTGTAAACGACATATTTAGATTTGTTATGCATCACAAATCTATGCATTAAATTTTAAAAACCAAATTAAAAAAATTTAGGCATAAAAAAACGGCCCAAGAAAACTTGAGCCGTTGGTATAATATAATGTTTTACAAACCTAGTTCTATTTCGCCTTTATCTTCGGCTTCTTTTAGGGCAAGTATTTGATCTAGCGCATCAGGAACCACATCACTACAAATGGTTAAAAAGGTCCCTTTTCTGGCATTTTTTACGGCAAAATCAATAGCGTCTGATTCTTTTTTAAACACCGTAATTTTCTTGTTAGGGTCAACCTCTCTTACACCACGAGCAATTAGTTCTATAATTTCATCTTCGGTTTTGCCACGTAAATTTTTATCCTGCCTGATAACGATTTCGCTAAACATTTTTGCAGCTTGCCTGCCTAGTGCAATGGTGTCTTCATCACGTCTATCCCCCACACCAGCTATTACACCAACATGTTTTGCATCTATTTTACTAAGCATTTCTCCAATTGCTTCAAAACCTGCTGTGTTATGGGCATAATCAACCATAAGTTCAAAGTTTTTAAAGCGGAAAATATTCATTCTTCCAGGCGTTTGTATTGGGCCCGGTATAAATGTTTGCAATGCCAAACGCATATCTTCTACCTTATAATTACGTATAAATCCGGCCAATAATGCTGGCAATATATTACCAATATTATACGTGGCCCTATCACCATAAGTTAATGGAATATTTATAGATTTTTCGACCCTAATTTTCCAAGTGCCTTTGCAAATAGTTACATACCCATTTTCGTGTATGGCAGCCAATCCGCCTTTTTTAATATGTTCTTTTATTACAGGATTGTTTTCATCTAAACTAAAGTATGCAACATTACATTTTAAATCTTTTGCCATGCTTACTGCCCATTTATTATCGGCATTAAGTATGCTATATCCACTAGGCAAAACACTAGCAGGCACTACCGATTTAACACGCGTTAATTGCTCCATTGTATCAATATCTTGCAAGCCTAAATGGTCTTCGGCAAGGTTGGTAACTATAGCAATATCGCAATTATGAAAACCCAATCCTGCCCTTAAAATTCCGCCACGTGCACACTCCAATATGGCAAAATCAATTGACGGATCTTTAAGCACAAATTCGGCACTTACTGGTCCAGTACAATCTCCACGCATCATTAATCTATTTTGAATATAAATTCCATCCGTTGTGGTGTAACCAACTTTTAAACCCATAGTTTTCACCATGTGCGCCATTAAACGCGTTGTGGTAGTTTTACCATTTGTACCTGTTACTGCTATAATAGGAATACGTGCAGTACTACCTGGAGGATACAACATATCAATTACTGGCTCTGCAACATTACGCGGTATACCTTCTGCTGGGTCAATGTGCATCCTAAATCCAGGGGCTGCATTTACTTCTAAAATTGCACCACCATTAAGCCTAATTGGCTCTGTTAAATCTTCGGCCATAATATCTATGCCACAAATATCTAAACCAATAATACGCGAAATACGCTCACACATAAAAATATTATCAGGATGAACCATATCCGTAACATCAGTTGCAGTGCCACCAGTACTAAGATTTGCTGTTGGTTTTAAAAACAACTCTTCATCCTTTGGCAACACACTTTCTAACGTTAAGTTTGCTTTATCAAGCATATCCAAAGTAAACTGATCTATTTTAATTTGGGTTAGCGTTTTTTCGTGTCCATAACCCCTTCGTGGGTCTTCGTTGGTAATATTAATTAACTGTTGTATGGTACTAACCCCATCTCCTTTTACAGATGCGGGCTTACGAATTGCTGCAGCTACATACTTGTAATTTATAACCAATACACGATGGTCTTGTCCGGTAATAAACTTTTCAACAATTACGCCTCTCGAATATTGCTGAGCAGCCTCAAACCCTTTAATCGCATCTTCTAAACTATTAATATTTGTAGTAGCTCCTTTTCCATGATTACCATCAATTGGCTTTGTAACAATTGGATAACTAACACGCTCTAAAGCTTCTTTTAAACCATCAACACTGTATACAATTCTACCGCGAGGCACTGGTATTTCAGCTGCTTCAAGCAAGTTTTTAGTTTCTTCTTTATCACATGCAATATCCACAGCAATACTACTTGTGGTACTGGCAATAGTGGCTCTAATTCGCTTTTGGTTAATGCCATAACCCAATTGTACAAGCGAGTGCCTATTTAACCTAATGTATGGAATACCACGAGATATGGCCTCATCAACAATACAACCCGTGCTTGGGCCTAATCGGTCTTCTTCTCTTATCTCGCGTAAATTCTGAATGTCCTCAGCCAAATCGTACTCATTTCCAGCAATTAAGGCTTCGGCAATTCTAACAGAAGCCTTTGCTGTATAAATCCCAGCTTTTTCTTCCATATAACTAAACACCACGTTATATACGCCTTCTTTGCCCGTACCACGTGTTCTACCAAAGCCACACTCCATACCTGCAAGTGTTTGTAACTCTAAGGCTATATGCTCAATTACATGTCCCATCCAAGTACCTTCTTCTACACGATGAAAAAAACCACCTGGCGCACCAATAGAGCACCTATGCGAAAACATTGTTGGAAATAATGCGGCCAGTCGACCTCCAAATCCTTCAATTTTATTGGTAGGTAATTGTTCCAACTCCTCTAAATCTAGGCGCATCTGAACCAGTTTATGCCTACGTATGCTCCAGTAATTAGGACCACGCATTACTTTTATGTCAAGGATTTTCATAATAAAACTTTTTATGGATTGGGATAATTAATTTATTATGCATTTTACAAAAAATAACTGAAATACCTAATGCTTACTAATTTTAATAATAACTTAACAGTTGTTAGGAAATAATGTTGCATAGCAATGTGCTAATTTTATATTTGCCTCTCATTTTAAAAAACTAACGATTTGGAATTACCTAAAGGAAAACTGATTTCAGTTGGGGGGGCAGAAGACAAAGGAACGGATTTAGAACAAGGCTTAATACAGCGTAACCGTTTAAACTTTTTTGAACTTGGCATATTAAAACGTTTTGTGGATGAAGTAGGCGGGGTTGAAAAGCGTATTGAAGTTATCACTACTGCTTCATCAATACCCGTTGAAGTAGGTGAAAATTACATTACTGCATTTGGCAAAATTGGCTGTACCAATATTGGTATTATCGATATTAAAAAACGTGAAGATGTATATGAAGAAGAGTACATTAATCGTGTTAAAAATGCCGATGGTATTATGTTTAGCGGTGGCGACCAACTTCGCTTAACAAGTATTTTTGGTGGTTCAGAGATTTATGATGTGTTACACCACCGTTACCAAAACGAAGAAGGTTTTGTAATTGCAGGTACAAGTGCAGGTGCAATGGCAATGAGCAATACCATGATTTATCAAGGCAAAAGTGAATTGGCGCATTTAAAAGGCGAAGTAAAAATTACTACTGGTTTAGCATTTATTGGCAATGTTATTATCGATTCGCATTTTGATAAACGCGGTAGGTTTAATCGCTTAGCACAAGCTATTGCTAGTAACCCACAATGTACAGGAATAGGCTTAGGTGAAGATACTGGAGTTATTGTTTCTGATGGTACAATACTTGAAGTAGTTGGTAGCGGTGCCGTAGTTATTGTTGATGGTAAAGAAATTCGCCACTCAAACATTACCGAAGTAGCCATGGGCGAACCAATTGCAATTGAAAACATAAAAGTAAGTATTTTAGTTAGGGGTAATAAATACTTAATTAACGAAAGACGTTTTATTGCAAACGAAGAGGTTACTGCGTAAATTTTTTCGTAAAAATATAATTTAAGTGCCGTTTGGTTTACCTATAATTTGGTAGGTTAAGCGGCACTTTTTTGTGTAAGTTTTTTGGGTTGATACGACAACTAATAAACATATTATTTTAGTTGATTAAAATCTTTCATATTTGTGTATAAATTTGTTTTAATAAATTTAGCCCTGTTTATGAGAGAAGATTTACTACACTTTATTTGGCAGCAAAAGGTTTTGTTAAAACAAACCTTACGCACCACCGATGGTAAGATTATTGAAGTAATTAATACCGGTTCGCTTAATCCCGACTCAGGGCCAGACTTTTTTAACGCGCGTGTAAAAATTGATGATACACTTTGGGCTGGCAATGTAGAAATTCATATAAAAAGTAGCGATTGGGTAAAACATAAACACCATACTGATAAAGCATATAACAATGTGGTTTTACATGTGGTTTTTGAGCACGATGCCGAGTTAAATATTCCAACACTTGAGTTAAAAAATTACGTAAGTAAAAGCCTTTTATCTAGTTATTACAATTTACAACAATCGGCACAAAAAGTACCTTGCCAAAACATATTTAGTTTGCCCGATAGCATTAAGTTAGATTTATTTTTAAGCCGATTAGCTGTAGAAAGACTAGAGCAAAAATGTATAACACTCGAGCAGCAATTATTCCAATATCAAAACAGTTGGGAAAAGCTTTTTTACGTTACTACCGCCAAGTATTTTGGCATGAAAATAAATGCCGAACCATTTATACAACTAGCAGAGAGCTTACCCTCATTATTGCTTGCAAAACACAAACACAGCCAAACACAAATAGATAGTTTAATATTTGGTGTGGGAGGTTTTTTACCACCATCAACACCTGATGAATATAGCAATAAATTACATCAGGAGTTTTTGTTTTTAAAAACAAAATACAGTTTGCCAACATTAAATGTTAGCACCTGGAAATTTGCCAAAACACGCCCCGCTAATTTCCCTACAATTAGGTTGGCTCAGTTTTCTGCATTGGTTTTTCAATCGTTACATTTGTTTAGTAAAATGATGCAAGCCGAAACCCTATCAGAAGCTAAAAAATTATTACAAGTAAATACCTCTCCACAGTTAAATTTAAATGCGCTGCACCATGCAAACCATATTACCAAGCCGGTAATGGGAAGCCAGTTTTTAAATCATTTAATTATCAATGCCATTATACCCATAAAGTTTTTGTATGGCAAACACATGCTTAACGAAACCTACTGCGAACAAGCCTTAAATTGGCTCGAAGAAATAGAAACAGAAACAAACAGCGTGGTAAAGTTTTGGAAAGAAAGTGGAATCAATGCTAAGCATGCCTTACATTCGCAAGCGCTTATTCAATTAAATCAAAATTATTGTGCCAAGCATAAGTGTTTAAGCTGCACAATAGGTAACCATATTTTAAACCAACATGTATAAAATAATCGTAGTTTTTTTTAGTGTTTTATTTATAAATATAGCGCAGGCACAACAAGTTGTATTTAAAAATATAGTAACCAATAAAGAAATAATTATTAAGCCAGGTGCTAAAGTTTTTTTAGGCTATAAAGGCTACAATGGAATGCTAGAGTTTGCATCAAACACTGTAACTAACATTACAGATAGTACGATAACATTAGGCATTGATATACGGTATTGGTTCCCTAATCAAAAACCAAATGCATCAACCAATAATTTTAAAATAATTAACCTTAAAGATATTACACATTTTAGAAAACGTAGCCTAGCGGGCGATATCACTAAAAATTTAATACGTGTAGGTGCTGCAGTTGGCTCTGTTTTTCTTTTATCTGATTTATACAAAAACACAAGTGTAAGTACAACAAATGCCGTTTTAATTTCATTTGGTGTGGGTATGTCTTTAAACCTTGCAACCAAATTAATTTTCCCCGAGAATGCCAAAAACAGCATGAGTTATGGCTGGGTTATCAATCCTAAGTAAAATAATCATTACGTAAAAATTAGGGGTAAAAACATCCATTTAAAAATATATTGCTATTTTTTGTTTCAACCGTTTAAATTTGTGATTGATTTATATGGAGAAAAAAATAAAATATATTGTAGAGAAGTATGCATTTGGTGTATGTAGCGAACTTGGCGAAAAGTTTGGTATTGCATCTTCACGTATCAGGCTCTATTTTATTTACACTTCTTTTATCACCATGGGCTCACCTATTATCATTTATTTGGTAATTGCATTTTGGCTAAACTTTAAAAAATATATTCGTCAGCGTTTTTCACTTTGGGAATTATAAACCCACTTAAAGTATTACGCAATTGAAAAAACCTGCCATCATTTTTCTTGTCCTATCGGTGTACATTGTGGCTGCATTTACTTGGTGGACTTTTGCCCACATAAAAAGCAGTAAGGATATTTACATCCAAGAATCAAAAAACTTAGAACTATTACCCTATAAAGCCCTGCACGAGTTAGAAGGCGCAGTAGAACAACATTTATTTAAAGACAGCAACAACTTTAAACATTTTTTTGAAAGCAATTATCCGCAATTAAGCCTACAACTATTTTATAAAAACGATACCATAAGCAATTTTGATGTAAGTGTAAATACAGCAGCCGTTCAGGTTATTGAAAAGCGCTACTCTCGTAGGGTTTGGATGTATGGCCTTGAAGGTATAGTAATGGTTTTATTGTTGTTTTGGGGTATACTCTGGATTTACAAAAGCCTTCAAAACAGACTTGATTTAAAACGCCAACAAAGTAATTTTTTACTATCAATAACCCACGAGTTAAAAACAC
>JAGPCI010000270.1 GCA_018058165.1 Bacteroidia bacterium | reverse complement strand
CTCTTCATTGGCATCTAAATCGTCATCGTTTAAATCTTCTTCTTGCTTAGGCAAATCGGCTTCTTTTTTAAATTTGTTATAATACATGTTCTACTTTATACAATATTGGTTTACTAGGGCTGGCATCTGTTTGTAATGCTGCAATTTGCAGGTTTAATAAATAAATATCATCTAAAACCTCATTAGGTATAAATGCCATTTCGGTAATGGTGGCATCCATTCTGGGGTTGTTTGGATAATCCCAAAATGCATGATGTGCAGCCAATGCGCCACCATCTTCTTCTCTGTCTACTGATGGTAAATCTATAATTAAATGTTTAATGCCTACTTCTTTTAAATGCTTACATAATTGGGGCGATAAATAACAAGGATTATTACCAGAGTAATGTGCTGTTAACTTATTGTTGTTATTGGGCAAGGTACGAATAATTATTGCATCAATAAGCGGATGCAAAAAAGGTTCAACACTTTCTAAGGTAACCACATCATCATTATTAATTTTTTGTGGTGTAACAGATATAAGCTGTGCTAAAAACATAAACTGCTTTAACACCTCATTTATAGTAATTCTCTCTTTGCTAATGTGGCCAACACATTCGGTATGGGTGCCATTTCCATGCGCATTTATGGTTAAATTTTCGCAATTAACACTACCTCCTAAGGCTACACTACCAATAAAACCGCCTGCCTTAAAAGGTTCGAAAGTGGGTTGATGAATACCAAATGCATTGGGGTTTTGTGTGCCACTATACATAGGTATGCTGATATCTATCGGTTTACGAAAGTTGATGCTGAAATTCTGTTCTTTATACTCAATATTGGCGTACATGTTTCGTTATAATTTGAGATTACAAATATCATTATATATTTGATTTATATCTATGCGCGTTTACGAACAAAAAATTAAGTGGAAAAGAGTATTGTTTATTGTGGCACTTTTAATAGGTGCTTTTAGCCTTTGGTACACCAATAAACTGGTACAAAAACTTGCTACCGAGGAAGAAAAGAAAGTTTTACTTTGGGCCAATGCTACCAAACAATTAATTAATGCAAACGAAAATACCGACATAAATTTTTTGCTTGATATTATAAAAGACAACGAAACCATACCCGTTATATTGGTTGATGATAATGGAGAGATAACCGCAAACCGCAATTTAGATAGCGCAAAAGCCGAAGACAAAGCGTATTTAAATAAACAATTGGCCGAAATGAAATTAGAGCGCGAGCCTATTAAAATTTTGTATGATGAGGCCAATGAAAAATACAATTATTTATACTACAAAAACTCCATAATTTTAATTCAGCTAAAACAATATCCTTATTATCAATTAAGCATTATTGCTTTATTTATTTTAGTGGCTTATTTGGCTTTTAGTTACTCGCGCAAATCAGAGCAAAACCAAGTTTGGGTAGGTATGAGTAAAGAAACCGCACATCAATTAGGCACACCAATATCATCGCTCAACGGATGGATTAATTTACTACGGGATATGCCGCAAACCAAAGCAAGCGAAGAAATTTTGGTAGAGTTTGAAAAAGATTTACAACGGCTTGAGTTAATAACCGAAAGGTTTAGTAAAATTGGTTCGGTGCCTGTTTTGGTAGCCGAAAATATTTTTGAAGTAATGGAACGTGCCATCGATTATTTAAAAACACGCTCATCAACCCAAGTAATTTTTAGTGTTAATAGTATTGATAAAGATGCATTGGCCATGTTAAATGTTCCGTTGTTTGATTGGGTGGTAGAAAATATTTGCAAAAATGCCATTGATGCAATGAGTGGTGTGGGCAAAATTAACGTAAACATTACCACCGAAGCCGACAAGGTTTATATTGATATACAAGATACCGGAAAAGGAATTGCTGCATCAAAACAAAAAACAGTTTTTAAGCCAGGTTATACCACCAAAAAACGTGGCTGGGGTTTAGGTCTATCGCTTACCAAACGTATTATTGAAGATTACCACCAAGGCAAAGTATTTGTACTAGAATCTAATGCCGAAAAAGGCACCACTTTTAGAATTGTACTACGTGGTGGTGGCGAAGTAATGAGTTAGTTTGGTTTGATATTAGAAAACCAACTTAAACCCAAAACGAATCTCCTCATTACCGCTCTGAGCACCAATACATCCAACAATTAGCAGCTGGAACTTATTTTGTAAAATAAGTTGTAATAATTACACCGAAACGCTTAAATTTGTTAAGCACTAATCGTAAAAATTTGTAAAGGTGGGGTGCAATAGCATCCCACCTTTTTTATGTATTAATAACATGAAAAAACTACTCTTCCTTATTTTTATTTCTGTTATTAGCATACCTTTGTATGCGCAAATTAACTTGGTACCAAACCCAGGGTTTGAGGAGAACGACTCTTGTTTTAAAAATATTAATGTTGCAATCAGAGACACATTCGATTTTGGAAATAATAGAGCACCACAAAATTGGATTCGAGTTTTAAACTCTCCTGATGCGTATAAGTTTTGTGATACGATAAACAAAGAAAAATTCATATTTGCACAAAATCCAAAATCAGGAATAGGCATGGCTGGTTTTACAGCCAACTCAAACAGTCAATTAATTCAGGGCACTTCATTGGCAACATTACTTGGTAAAGAACTCAAAGAAAACTTATCAGTAAAGCTAAATTCTAAACTAAAACTTGGTAATTATTATAAATTAATTTTTTATGTAAACTTGGGAAATTATAAAGAAACTAGGGTGTTAAACCAATTTGCTACCTCTTCAATAGGGGGTTATTTTTCAGACGAAAAACTCAGTTTTCAAGAATATCCTGTTAAAAGTTTAGCTCCTATAATTCCTCAAGTAATCAACCCAGCTAATCGATATTTATTCGATACGGTTGGTTGGGATAAAATTGAAGGATTGTACAAGGCCCAAGGTGGTGAGGAATGGCTTACCCTTGGAGATTTTGGCAACAGAAATAATGACACTGTTTTAGACTGGTCCTATTCCCCTCCTATTATTGTAGGTATTTACTACTTTATCGATGATGTATCCGTTACTTATTTTGATACCACCAACCATGTACTTGATACTATGCTATGCCATGGGCGCAGTTTGGTTTACCACAAACGCCCCGATTGGGATAGTTGCATTTGGTATGATGGCAGCAACGATAGCAGCAAAACATTTACCCAAACAGGGGTTTATTGGGTTACAAATTTTTATGCAGGTTTTATAGCAACAGATACCATAAAACTAAACATAGTAGATAGTTTGCAAGCACAAATACACCACCTTGCTTTTTGCCCAAATGATAGTGTGTTGCTTACAGCCCGCTGGGGCAATAATTATGTATGGAACAATGGTGCCACACAGCAGCAGCAATATGTAAACCAAGCCAACACTTTTTATGTTACCAGCAACACGCAAGGTTGTTTGCTAAACGATACTTTTTATGTGCAAGAATATGTCTCGCCAATAATAAAAGGATTACAAGATACCGTGGTATGTTTTGATGATATTAAAAAAATAGAATTGGATGCAGGATTGCACAAAACATACCTGTGGCAACCCACAGGCGAAACAACCAGAACCATACTAAGCACCGAGGCCAATATTTATTTATTAACCGTAACCGATACCACCAATTGTAAATCGTCTCAGCGGGTTGTGGTTGATGAATATTGCACCTTTAAATTTTATGTACCCAATGCATTTAGTCCTAATGGTGATGGC
>JAGPCI010000269.1 GCA_018058165.1 Bacteroidia bacterium | reverse complement strand
TTTTAGCAAATCTTGGAAATTTTATTATTAAAAAACAACCCGATTTTGACCCACGTAACTTTGGGTTTCCTAAGCTTTTACCTTTAATTAAAAACATAGGCAAGTTTGAAATTGACGAGAGAGACACAGGCGTTGGCAATATTCGCCATATATACTTAAAACAGCGGATAATTACTGAACAATTAAATGCAAAAACCAACAGTTTGCATGTAAAAAAGCAACATCCTAAAAAAAATAGAAAACGCGAATAATATGTAATGCGCTAGATATGACTTTACCTTTGTTGGTTGATATATAGCAAATTAATAAATAAGTGTTTTCTTAAAACATGGTTATTATATTAAAAAATAAAACGATAAAGATGTCGATTACACAAGAAGCAGAGTTAATTGGAATGAAAAAGGCTAGCGAAGCAGTTGCCTATACTTTAAAAGAAATGACAAAGTTTGCAAAGCCAGGCATGTCAACAAAAACATTAGATAATTATGGAGGTGAGGTTCTTAATGATTTAGGAGCCAAATCGGCCCCCTATTTAACTTATGGATTTCCTGGTTGGACATGTATTAGTGTAAACAATGAATTTTGCCATGGTATTCCATCAAACAAAAGAATTTTACTTGAAGGCGATTTAATAAATATTGATGTATCAGCAGAATTAGATGGATTTTGGTCGGATAATGGAAACTCGTTTGTAATTGGAAATGATATTAATAATCACCAAAAACTTATCGAGGCCTCGAAACAAATTTTACAAAAAGCGATATATAACATAAAAGGTGGAGTTCGCATTTCTGATATTGGTTTTTTAATTGAAACTGAAGCTAAAAAAAGAGGGTATAAAGTTATTAAAAACCTTGCTGGACACGGAATTGGGAGAAGCTTACACGAAGAACCAAGTGAAATTACCAATTTTAGAGACCGGTATAATTTTGAGCGGTTCAAGAAAAACTCGGTGGTTGCTATCGAAACGTTTATTTCTACCACATCTAATTATGCCGAAACTTTGAAAGATGGCTGGACAATGGTTGGAAACAAAGGCGGTTTTATGGCTCAACACGAACATACTATTGTGGTTACTGATGGTAAACCAATTATTTTAACTGAAATGAATGAGATTTGGAATTAATATTATTCCGTTAATCTCTAAGTTTTAAAATCAACTTTGTTACTTGTAAAAGTAACTTCTAAGAAGTCTTAATACTGTGATTTTTAATAAAAAAAACAGAGAAAACTGTGTGATTTATGATTTGATAAACTTTAAACACAAAACAGTAAAGTTTTGATTTTTTAATTAAAACAGCTCTAAAAGAGCTTCAAAATGGTAAATTTATCCTCAAAAAAAGTATTTTATGTAGTTTTTGGCTATATTTTATTTTAAGTGTTAATTGTATTTTATGGTTAAAAAGTACCTGTCATTAAGTTTGATGTTCTGTTTTTTTACTGGTTTTGGTTTTGCCCAAAATACCAATACAGGTAATTGGATGCTGTATTTAGGAAATCAAAAAATAACCAATAAAATTAATTGGCATAACGAAGTTCAGTATAGAAATTATAATTTTATTGGAGATTTGAAGCAATTAGTGTTTCGCACCGGAATTGGGTATAACCTAACCGAGAACAACAATAATATTTTATTGGGCTACGGATTTATTAATTCTCAGGATTATTTACCAAATAGTAACGAGAAAGTTAGTTCAAACGAACATAGAATTTTTCAGCAATTTATTACCCGTCAAAACATTGCACCTTTGCAATTACAAAACCGGTTTAGAATTGAAGAACGTTTTTTATCGAATAACTTTAAACTTAGGTTACGTTATTTATTGGGTGTAAATATTCCATTTAATAATACAACACTTATCAAAAACACCGTTTACCTATCGGCTTATAATGAGGTGTTTTTAAACACAAAAAACAGCATTTTCGACCGTAACCGTTTATATGGGGCATTGGGTTATGTAATTAATAATACCCTTAAAATTGAAGTTGGATTTATGGCTCAAACCCTCGAAAAATCGAATAGAAACCAATTTCAATTGGTGTTTTATAATAATTTACCGTTTAATGGTAATTAATAGGTTAACAACTCAGCAAGTTTTGGGGTTGATATTACATTTGTGTACTGAAATTAAAGTTAAATAAACATGAAAACAACAACTGCTCATAACGAAAAAATTGCCAAAATTACCTTTGGTTCTGTATATCCTCACTATATTAAAAAAGCAGAAAGTAAAGGCAGAACTATAAATGAGCTACATGAAGTTATTACATGGCTTACAGGGTTTAATGATAACCAAATTAAAGTATTGATTAAGGACAATGTAACCTTTGAAATATTTTTTAACCGTGCTAAATTAAACCCTAATGCGGCACTAATTACTGGGGTTATTTGTGGATATAGAATTGAAGAAATTGAAAATCAACTAACAAAACAAATAAGGTATTTAGACAAGTTGGTTGATGAATTAGCAAAAGGTAAAAAGTTGGAAAAGATATTACGAATGCCTAAAACATAGCTGTAAAAAATGAATTGGGGTTTCACAATCTCCTACTCTCGATAAAAGCTCCACGCATAACCCACCCAAGGCTTACTCGAGCTGGTTGTTTATTTCCAATTGAAAGTTTTAGCCGCTTCGAGTGATTGCTGAAAAGGCAATTTTATCGAGAAGCGGTGTTCTAGCTGATTGTTTAAAAAAAAACTTAATAGTACAGCTGCAAATAGAAAAATAAAAGAGTAAGGGCTTACAACACATTTACATATTGGTTATTACATTTAGTTGCCTTATTTTCGAGCATTCAACACTTAAAATGCAATCTATGGATAACAAACAAACTGAATTTTTAATGTGTTTGATTCGTTCATTAGATATTTTAAAGTTAAACAACCTTATAAGTTAGCTTAATAAAACATGCCATCGTTTCCTATTGTAGTACTTAAAAACCCTGTAAAAACAAAAATTGAGGGTATTGTTTACTTAATTCTATTTTTAGCAGCACTAGGTTCAGTATTCCTATCAATTCAGTGGCTTACAATTATTACAGTTGCAATAACAATAGCCGTAGGTATTTACTTGAGGTTTAAAAACGAGTATAAGACAACAGGAAATGTTCACATATTCGAAAACCATCTAATCATTGAAACTGAAGAAAACAAAGAAAAAATATACCTTCATGAAATTAAACAAATTAGGCTTTCTATTATGGGGTATAAAGACCAAAATTATTTATGGAGTCTAAATCCGTTTCATTTAATGGATGGGACAAATAACTTTTTGTATATAAACACTATTGATAAAGCGTGTAAATTTGATATATTTTTGACTCAACAATCAATGCCTAAACTAAAAAAGTTTGTTAATCAATTTAACTCATAATATTGTCTTAATTACTCTTCTAGCTTTTTGATTTTTTGATAATTATTTCTCCTATGATCAATTTACATTTATGGTATCTCCTACTCTCGATACAAGCGCAAATGCTAAACCAACCCAAGGCTTACTCGAGCAGGCTGTTCAGTTTAAATTTTATTAAGAAGTGATTTATTAAATGCTACTGCTGATGGACAGTATCGGGTAATTTCAGTTTTCAAACAATTTCTAATAGGTTAATATTTGTTTTACTTAAATCTTTTAAATCAAAATAGAAAAAAGAACGATTGCCCGCTGCTATTTTTATTTGAGAAACACTTACTGTTTGTAGGTTATTTTCGCCTTTCA
>JAGPCI010000268.1 GCA_018058165.1 Bacteroidia bacterium | reverse complement strand
ATCTGTGGCTACCTTGTAATCTGTGGCTAACCTGTAATCAAAATATCTTCCCCTAAAATCTGTGCAATCTGTGTAATCTGTGCAATCTGTGTAATCTGTGGCTACCTTGTAATCTGTGGCTAACCTGTAATCAAAATATCTTCCCTTAAAATCTGTGCAATCTGTGTAATCTGTGGCTACCTTGTAATCTGTGGCTACCTTGTAATCAGTGGCTAACCTGTAATCAAAATCTCTTCCACTAAAATCTGTGCAATCTGTGTAATCTGTGGTTAACATGTAATCTGTGGCTACCTTGTAATCTGTGGCTAACTTATTAAAAATATTCCCTTAAATTCGCAGCTTTAATTCTTAATTGTTTAACCCATCTTACATATGGAAAACAGCACAAAAAACTATCAGGTAATAGCTTATTACCACTATACAACTATACCCAATGCGGAAGAAATGGCTCCGCAGCATTTGGAGTTTTGCAAACAAATAGGCATTAGAGGGCGCATTTACATAGCACACGAAGGCATTAACGGTACCATAAGTGGCACAGTAGAAAACTGTAAAACTTATATGGACAGCTTAATTGAAAACCCGTTATTTAAAGGTATTGAGTTTAAAATAGACCAACACCACGAGCACGCGTTTAATCGTATACATGTGCGTTACAAAACAGAAATTGTTCACTCAGGATTACGCGACCCAAAAGAAATTGACCCAACCAAAGAAACAGGGAAACACTTGCGAGGCGATGAGTTTTTAAAGTTAAAAGAACAAGATGAAGTAATTGTGATTGATGTACGAAGTATATATGAAACTCGTTTGGGTAAATTTAAAGATTCGGTAACATTAGATATAGAAACATTTAGAGAATTTCCGAATAAGGTAGCCGAATTAGAAAAGTATAAAAATAAAAAAGTAGTAACCGTTTGTACCGGTGGAATTAAATGCGAAAAAGCATCAGCTTACTTAATAAAACAAGGTTTTACAGATGTGTATCAATTACATAATGGCATAATTGGTTACGCAAAAGATACAGGTGGAAAAGATTTTGATGGTTCGTTGTATGTGTTTGATGGCCGTGTGAGTGTACCTATTAATAATGTAAACCCAACTGCTATTGCTAATTGTATTAAATGTGGCACACCTACATTTAGAAATTTAAATTGTGCTAATGTGGAGTGTAATGAGCAATTTAATATGTGCGAATCTTGTAGCGATATTATGGAAGGAGCTTGTAGCGAACCATGTTTTAACCATCCACGAAAACGGGCATATAATGGCACAGGATATTACACCAGGCCTGCTTTAGAAGAACTTTAAGCCAAGTTAATCAATAGCAGATTTAAAAAATCGAACTACTTGATTTTGTTGGGTTAATCCAGATAACAAAATGTTAGCAGTTTTGCATTAACTGATTTACAGTTTCTTTATAGATTATGCATTTCCATTGAGTAATTTGGGTTTAACTTTCTTCGGGTACGGTATTGTTATCGTTGTCGTTTTCAACATAAACACTGCGGTACATTTTTACCAATATTATAAAGTACGATAACATTAATGGGCCAAAAATTAACCCTGGCAGGCCAAATAAACTAAGGCCAATTATTACCCCAAAAACCGTAATTAAAGGGTGTACATCGGCAAACTTTTTTTGTATTGAAAAACGTACTACGTTATCAATATTTATAATTACTAAACCACCATAAACAGCAAGCCCAACGCCCATCAATAAGCTATCAGTAATCATTAAAATAATAGCAGCAGGAGCCCAAATTAATGTACTGCCAGCTAATGGAATAATAGATGCAAATGCAGTAATTATAGCCCAAAAAATAGGCTCATCAAGTCCAAAAATCCAATAACCAATACCAGCAGCGGCACCTTGTATGGTAGCAATTAATGGAACGCCAATTGAGTTTGATAATGTTTGCGACTCTAACTCACGAGCAAGAATTGCTGTGTTTTGTGCATTAAAAGGCAAATAATTATACACCTCTTTTTGCATAGTTTTGCGGCCTACTAACATGTAATACAATACAAAATACATGATACCAATATTACCTATTACCAAAAATATTTTATTGATAAAAGATGGAATAATTTGGCCGGCTTTATCTTGTATTAGTGTAACAAAATCATGCGAAAATAATTGCCTACCTGTAAGCTCTTCAACTTTTGCATCTAAAACTTTTAAGCTATGTGTAATATTTTCTGGATTATTAATAATTGAGCCAATTTTAGTAAACAATAAATTACTAACGGTAATAACAGGTACAAGCACAATTATAAATGAAAGTATAATAATTAAAATTGCACTTTTTGCTGCTCCCCAACCTCTTTTATCTACCAAATAATTCATCATTTTACGGAACAACACAAAAAATATAAGTGCACCTAAAAATGGGGTGATAAAATCTTTTAGTAAAAATAAGATAATTAACCCAAATACATTTAAGGCGATTGATGATAAAGTGCGTTTATTTAACTGTATGTGGTTACCCATAATTTGTATTTATAGTGGCAAAGTACACTAAATTTTCATAAAAAAAGCAGCCTCGAAATTTCGAGGCTGCTTAATATTTTTATAACCGAATTACTGATTATTGAGTAACAGTTAATTTTTTAGTTGAACTAACACCATCTACTGAAACATTTACAAAGTAAACACCAGCTTTAATGTTGCTTAAGTTTACGTTAACTGTATTGTTACCTGAAGCCAATTTACCAGGGTTAACAGTAGCAACTGTTTGACCTAATAGGTTAGAAACTGTTACAATTACATTACCAGCTTGCTTTAAGTTAAAACCAACAGTTGTTGAACCGTTTGCAGGGTTAGGATAAACATTGCTTATTGAAACTAAATCATTTTCAGCAACACCTACGTTTGCACAAGTTAAATGAAAACCTGATTGGATGAATAAGTCATTAGTAAAAATACCAAACCCTGGAATATATTTACCTGACCAACCTGCACTCCATTGACCGTATGCATTCCACAATGGCTGAAACTCTGCTGTATTCCAAAAATCAGGATTAGTATATGTAATACCAGATGTAGAAGAATTTACAAATAACACCGTACCAAAAGAATTAGCCCATCTAGTTGGAGTAGTAGTGCCTTGGTTAATGATAACTGCAGTATCGCCATTAACAACTGTTTTTACACCTGATTTAAATGTAGCTGTAAAAGCAACTAAGTTACCTCTAGTTATATTCATACCTGCAGGAGCTGACAACTGAGCAAACTTACTACCAAAAGTAGTTTGATCTGCATCGGTAGAGGTTGTATCAAAAGGAGAGTTCATTCTATCATTTCCTAATAAAAAAGTATCCAACTTGTAAATGTTTGTCGGGATTTGCAATGCATTATTCCAATCAATAATACCTACTTTTTCTTTACTTGTGGTATAGCTATTTTTAGCAATATTTGCATTTGCATAATATGCTACAAAAACAGTATCGATAACTTCTTCTTTCATACCATCATTATCATTATCGGTACTATCAGTATTTCTTACATAAGAATACTGAAAAAAGATTGAATCTAAAGTATAAGGATTAAACTGAGATAAAATAATACCAGGATTTTCAGTGTTTTCAATTAAAACATCTTTAGGATCAAGCGTTTGACCAAAACTAACCATACTAGGACCACTAAAGGTACCGTCAGCTCTTAGTATTTTTAAATTTGAATCTGCATTGATAAAGTTTAAAGACCTAGTTAAAACAGT
>JAGPCI010000267.1 GCA_018058165.1 Bacteroidia bacterium | reverse complement strand
AAATTCCTACCATAGATATTATTCATTACGATGCGGCTTCGCGCACTGGGTTTCCTGGCCATTGGCATACCCATAACGACAATATGAATGCAATTGATAGAAACACTTTAAAAGCTGTTGGTCAAACCTTGCTTGAAGTAATTTATACCCAAAAATAAACTGTTATTTAAATAGCATTGTAATTATCGCTTCATCATATTTACCCCAAAAAATAACTAACTAATTTGACGAGTGATAAAGCAATAAATACCATAAAAGTTTATACTGATGGAAGTTGCCATACTCAACAAAAATGTGGCGCTTGGGCTTCAATAATTTTAATAGGTAGTGAAGAAGTTGTAATTAAAAATACGGAAGTAAATACCACCCACAACCGTATGGAATTACAAGCAATTATTAATGCAGTAATATACCTAAAAAATTCTGCTATAAGTTTTGATAAAATTGAGGTTTATACAGATAGCCAATATGCTGTTAATTTACTGGCACGTAACCAACGGCTATTAAATAACAATTACCTTACTAAAAAAGGCACATCCATACAAAACACCGACCTTGTTCAGGCATTAATTAAGCTATATGAAACAACCAAATTAACCTTAATTAAAGTAGCAGCCCATCAGCAAGCAAATGTGCAAGGAAATTATAACCGAAAAGTAGATATGATTGTTCGTGCATTAATGAGAGAAACTGTTCAGCACGGTTAATTTTTTACGGATTTTGATATTTTTTCCAGTAGCGTTTTCCATAACCACAAAAAACCTCTTCGCCCGCTTTAATTTTTTTAGTTGCTATTATGCAAACTTGGTCGTTTTCATCTAAAGCAATGCGGCTGTTATTTTTAAAAACAGCAGGCGTTAAACCCATTGCATCGTTTGCATACTTAGCAAAACATTTACTATTTAGCGAGTCCATAATACTGCCATCAAGCATGGCAATAAAATACTGGTCGTTTCCTTTTTTTGCACGATTAGTAGCTTGTATATTAGTAAGCATCTCGCCTTTAAAAGTTGCTATCACTTCATCTTTATAAATATCTATAGCAGTAAATAAACCTTTACCCGCATTTTGAAGTTGCGAAATTGCAACATATAAATAGCGCTTTTCGGGTGCATTAATAGCATTGGTATTTGGAGATTTTTTCAAACAAAAATTATTTAATAATAAGCAATAATTACCTTGTTTATACCTCTTGTTAAATCAACACTAAAAATTATCAAACCAAAAATATAAATGAGAAAAACAAAAAGTAAATTTTATGCAGGTAAAGTATGTAATCCGTGCACGGCTTGTGCAATTTTATGAATCAATTCGGGTTCTTTTTCAAAAGCATTTCCTACCACCACCACATCAGCCCCAGCCTTACATGCAGCAATTGCACCTTCGGCTGTTTTAATTCCACCACCTACAAATATTGGCCCTGTTACACTTTCGCGCACTGCACTAATTATTTTGGATGAAATAGGATTTTGCGCACCACTTCCAGCATCCATGTAGGTAACTTGTAAACCTAACATTTCGCCCGCCATAGCAGTACAAGCTGCAATGCTATGTTTTTCGGCAGGTATAGGTGTGGTATTACTCATATAACTAACCGATGTAATATTTCCACCATCAATAAGCATATAACCTGTAGGTATAATTTCTAAGCCACTTTGTTTTAACATTGGTGCAGCTAACACATGTTTGCCAATTAATAAATCGGGGTTACGGCCGCTAATTAATGATAATAACAATATGGCATCAGCATCAACACTAACCTGCATAATATTACCAGGAAAAAGTATAACAGGTATATGGCTATTTGCTTTTATAATTTGAATGCTCTTTTCGAAAAAACCATTGGTTATTAAACTACCACCAACCAATATAAAATCAACATTTGCTTGGTTACTTTTTTCGCAAATATCTATTAGTTGTTTTTCATTCTCTAAACTATCTGGGTCGATTAATACGGCCAAATGTTTTTGATTTTTTACAATGTGGTTTTTTAAGGTATGTAGTACGTTATTTTTCAAGTTGCTAATGTTAGGCTAAAAATACATGTTTGGGCCTAGTGTTACAAATAAAGCACTTTTTGTTAAAAGGTACAGTTTTATTATTCATTTTTGTAGGCAAAAGTTATTTAAGGTAGCACAAATGCCCATTTAATAGGGGCTAAGCGGCTTATGGCTTTTGTAAGTGCCTCACTGTCTAATTTAAACAACAAATTGCCTTACAGTGAGGTAATTAAAAGCGCAAGTTATTTCAGCAAAACCTCAATATTTGGTGTTAATAATTCGGTTATGCACATACCTAAACCCTTACGGGTTGTGCATATACAATGTTGGCAAAATTATTATTGTGGAAAATGCAGTTTGATTGCAAACTTTTAATGAAGCATTTTTGATAAAAAACCACCTGAAAAATGGTTTCTATTTTTATAAGTAAATAAACCACAAAATATTTGTTCCAAAATGAGTACCAAATCATCAAAAAAATCACCTGAAACAGCAGGACAAAAAGGCCTTCACGTGGATCGCTTTTTTACTAAAGATGGTGTAAGTGCATTCGACTTATTCGAATACGACCACCGCACCTCTGTTATTAAAAACCCAAATGGCGAAAAAGTATTTGAGTTAAACAATGTAGAAGTTCCAAAATTTTGGAGTCAAGTTGCTACAGATGTATTAGCACAAAAATATTTCCGTAAAGCTGGTGTACCAATGCCCGATGGCACATCTGGAAGCGAAAACTCCATTAAACAAGTTGCGCACCGTATGGCTCATTGCTGGAAATCTTGGGGTGAAAAATATGGTTATTTTGCTACCGCAGAAGATGCCAATAAGTTTTATGATGAATTGGTATTTATGATTATTGGTCAATATGCAGCACCAAACTCACCACAATGGTTTAATACTGGTTTGCATAGTTCGTATGGTATTACAGGTAAACCACAAGGGCATTACTTTGTAAACCCAACTACAAATAAATTAGAAAAATCTACTTCGGCATATGAACGTCCACAGCCTCACGCATGCTTTATATTATCTGTTGATGATGATTTGGTAAATGAAGGCGGTATTATGGACCTTTGGGTTCGCGAAGCACGTATATTTAAATATGGCTCTGGAGTTGGAACAAACTTTAGCCGTGTTCGTGGCTCGGGCGAAAAACTTTCTGGTGGCGGAACCTCATCTGGTTTAATGAGTTTCTTAAAAATTGGTGATAGAGCAGCAGGTGCAATTAAATCTGGAGGAACAACCAGACGTGCAGCTAAAATGGTTTGCTTAGATTTAGATCATCCAGAAATAGTTGAATTTATTAATTGGAAGAAAAACGAAGAGAAAAAAGTTGCGGCTTTAATTGCTGCAGGATATCCAAGTGATTACGAAGGTGAAGCTTATGCAACTGTTTCGGGTCAAAACTCAAACAACTCTGTTCGTATACCAAATGCATTTTTTAAAGCTTTAGAAGAAGATACCAATTGGGATTTAATTGGCAGAGCTAAAGGCAATGTAATGAAATCAATTCCTGCAAAAAAATTGTGGGATATGATTGGTGATGCTGCTTGGGCTTGTGCAGATCCTGGCGTACAATACGATTCTACCATCAACGAATGGCATACCTGCCCAGAAGGTGGAAGAATTAATGCTTCAAACCCTTGCTCGGAGTATATGTTTTTAGACAATACTGCTTGTAACTTGGCATCATTAAACTTAATGCGTTTCTTTAATCCAGAAACTAG
>JAGPCI010000044.1 GCA_018058165.1 Bacteroidia bacterium | reverse complement strand
CCCCCAATTTTGCACCAGGGCAAGGTTTTAGCTACTCTAACACAAACTATATTGTGGCAGGTATTATTATTGAACTGGTTGCACAAAAACTGGATTTTGCAACAATAGATGAACTAATTTTAAGCCCATTACAACTTACAAATACTTATGGTTATGGAGGACAAGGAAACAAACCAATTGCACATCCATGGAGTATGAGTATGACTGGAACGGAACTGACAGACATGACTACAACCTTATTATTAAACAATTTATTTAGCTTGGCAAATACAGCGGGTTGGCTTATTACAACTGCCGAAGACAATGCTAATTTTTGGTATAAGCTATGTGCCAAACAAATAATTAACGACCAATCTTGGCAACAAATGACAACCATGAGGCCAATTGGAAATAATGCGTTTTATGGATTAGGTTTATTTAGGTACAATAACCTATTTAATGGAAGAACTTTTTATTCGCATGGTGGAACTTTTTTTGGCTACATTAACGAGAATATATTTGATACTACATCAAAGGTTGCAATATCTGTTTTAACCAATCAGGATAGTTTAAACAACAATGGTTTACTAGCAACAGTAATAAGCGCTTTGCACAAGGTTACTTTAAAACTACCAACCACAGGTTTAAATGTTCAAGAACCTGTTTTGTTCAATCATTACCCAAACCCAACAAATAATGAATTAACAATACAACTAGCAGATGCGAACTTTAATGGCTTAGCTGAGATTATAGATATGCAAGGTTTAACCATTTTATCAACTAAATTTAACAATAGCAGTGGCACAATTAACACCTCATTTGTACCTAATGGATTGTATGTATTACGCATTAGTAATAACAGCAAATCCACCACTAAAAAATTATTAATAAATCATAACTAAAACTATTAAAAAACGAGCTGTATATCATAATAAACAGCTCGTTTTATTTTGTTATGCCCTAATTACTCCAGGGTTAAATGCTTTTGTTATAGGGGCATGATTTGCTGCTTCAATTCCCATACTAATCCATTTTCTGGTATCAATTGGTTGTATGATTGCATCAACCCATAAACGTGCTGCTGCATAATAAGGTTCAGTTTGTTTGGTGTACCTATCGGTAATGGTTTTTAACAACTCCTCCTTATCTTCATCAGTAATTGTTTTACCTTTTGATTTTAATGAGGCCTCTTCAATTTGCAATAAAACCTTAGCCGCCTGTTCGCCACCCATAACAGCAATTTTTGCATTTGGCCAAGCTACTATTAAACGTGGGTCGTAAGCTTTACCACACATGGCATAATTACCGGCACCATAACTATTACCTGTAATAATGGTAAACTTAGGCACAACAGAATTAGCTTGTGCATTTACCATTTTTGCTCCATCCTTAATAATGCCACCTTGTTCGCTACGGCTACCAACCATAAAGCCAGTAACATCTTGTAAAAACACCAATGGAATTTTTTTCTGGTTACAATTCATTATAAAATGTGCTGCTTTATCAGCAGAGTCAGAATAAATAACACCACCAATTTGCATCTCCGTTGAATTATCGCTTGCACTTTGTTTAGGCTTTTTGGCTTTTACCACTTCTCTGTTATTGGCAACAATACCAACTGCCCAACCATCAATTCGAGCATAACCACAAGTAATTGTTTTACCATAAAGTTCTTTATATGGATCAAAACTATTTGCATCAACTAGCCTTTCAATAATATGCATTACGCTAAAAGGTTTTGCAAAATTTTCTACAGCATCATACACATCATCCATTAATTTTGCAGGTGCAATAGGTGCTATTCTGTTAAAACCTGCTTTATCAAAATCGCCAACTTTATCCATAATGCTTTTTATGCGATCTAAACATGCAGCATCATTTTCAAACTTATAATCTGTAACACCACTAATTTCGCAATGTGTGGTTGCGCCACCAAGTGTTTCGTTATCTATTACCTCTCCAATTGCGGCTTTAACCAAATAACTTCCTGCTAAAAATATCGAGCCTGTTTTGTCAACTATCATAGCCTCATCGCTCATTATTGGCAAATAAGCACCGCCTGCTACACAACTTCCCATTACCGCAGCAATTTGTATTATTCCCATGCTGCTCATTACCGCATTGTTTCTAAACATGCGACCAAAATGTTCTTTATCCGGAAAAATTTCATCTTGCATAGGAAGGTAAACACCAGCACTATCAACCAAATAAATAATAGGCAATTTATTTTCGATGGCAATTTCTTGCGCACGTAAATTCTTTTTACCTGTAATTGGAAACCAAGCACCCGCTTTTACAGTTGCATCATTAGCTACAACAATACATTGTTTACCACTAACGTAACCCATTTCTACCACAACTCCTCCACCTGGGCAGCCGCCATGCTCTTCATACATTTCAAACCCAGCAATAGCTCCTATCTCAATTCTAGGTTTATCTTTATCTAATAAATATTCTACACGCTCGCGCGCCAACATTTTACCTTTTTCTTTTTGTTTGGCAGCCGATTTTTTTCCGCCACCTTCATAAATTTTTTCTAATCGTGTGTTTAACTCGTTTACTAAATGTTGCATGCTGTTTTTATTTACTTTTATTGAGTTGTATGAAGTTTCAAAAATACTAAATGCTGTTAATTGTGCTACTAAAAAACAAAGTTAAATGAAGCTTGGTAAAGTATACCACGCATGTTTCTGTTTAACTCGTTTAATGGCAAAAAGTAACTTACTTTATTATCAACCAAAATGTGTTTTGTTTTAATTAATTCAACGCCAAAACTTAAGTTTGCATTAGGTATAAACTTACTATTTTGATTATTGTTTTGATTGCTGATAAAACCACCAATTTGATAACCCGTGTATAGGTTTAAAAACCTACGTTTACCCCTACCAAAATTACGCGGATAAAAATCTTGACCAAAGTTAATCATAAACAATTCGTTTATTAGAGAAGTGTCAGAAGTATTGTTATTTATGGCCCTATAAACACCTAAATTAAAATAACTTTTACCACGTGTAAACATGTATTTAATGGTAGCACCTTGATATCCTTTAGCACTTATACCTTGCATTGGGTTTTCAATAAACAAATAACCGTATTCGATACCCGGCATGTTTACAAAAGAAACGCGAGAGTTATTGGGTGTGCTTAGCTCATCGTTGATGGTAAACTGCACTTTACACATTTGGTCGTTTGCGCTTAATTCTAGCTTATTTATATTAACTTCTAAAGAGGCAATATTGCGTAAATTATTTGTTATTTTATTGGTAATATCTTTTTGGGCATTGCCAATATAAACTGAGTCGGCAATTTGGCGGAGGTATATATTGTTTTCAAATTTTAACCCATCAATTTGAGACTGAAGCTTATTAATTTCTTCTTGAATATTTTGGGTATTGTATGAGTTTTGACGAACATAACCCATAACATTTGCTAAGGAATCGAGGCTATTTAAGTCTGTTAAAGGAATTGAGAACTGGGTGTAATATTTATTATCGGACAGATTGGTATTGTAAACAATACCCTTTTTTTGTGTGATAAAATTAGTAAGCAAATTGGTGCTTTGTTGCAACTTAGTTACATAAACCTGAATGGTTTTACTTGTAGGCTCTTTTTGTGCAAATGCATTGTGCTGCACAAGTACTATAGCCAAAAAAATAGCTAAAAGATTGGCAACCAATTTTAGATTTTTAAATTTTAACATGCTCAAAGCTAAATAAATTAAGGGTTTTGTAAAGATAAGTTTGTTGAAATAATTTAAAAACATACTTTTGCGCTTGGGTAAGTCGGGTACGACCAGCTCCTGCTGAATCCCCCAGGACAGGAATGTAGCAAGGGTAAGTGGTTGTAGCGGTGCGATACTTTGGCTTGCCCATTTTTTGTTTTTAGAAGTACACTTGTAACCTAATATTAACCCTTCTATTGGTAAGGTAGTTTGGTACAGCCCAAGTTCTACCTTCAATATCCTCAATCCAAATATGCGAAATGGTGTTGTTAATTGCCAAAAGATTAAACACATCAACCCCAACCCAAGCAGATTTTATGTGTTTTCGCCAACCTGTTTTGTTAGTCGCATCTTCATCAACCAATACCCTTAAAAAACCAATATCAACCCTACGATAAGATGGTACACGTTGTATATCATTATATCGGTTTCTATCAGGCGGGCCAAACGGTAAACCAGTACCAAAAACCATAGTTAGGTTAACTTTATAGTTTTTATTATTTTTAAGGTAATCCTGAAAAAACATACTAAAAGTAGCACGTTGATCTGTAGGTCGAGGAATATAGCCTGGTGTAATTCTATTACCGGCATCATCAAAAACAATTGCACTAGGAATACGTTCTTGGGTTTGCATAATGCTTAAACTCATCCAGCTTTCGGCACCTTTAACAAACTCACCGTTAATGCGCAAATCAACGCCACCAGCGTAACCTTCGGCAATGTTATCGGCATAATATCTAATACGAACATTGTCTATTTCGTAAGGGATTAAGTTTTCTAACTTTTTATAATAGGCTTCGGCAAATAAGCGAAATTTCCTGTTCCAAAGTTTAAAATCCATATCGCCACCTAACACATAATGTATGGCTTTTTGCGCTTTAATATTTGGGTTAAGTACGCCATCAAACCCACGTAACTCGCGGTAAAAAGGTGGTTGATAATAATAACCAAATGCAGCTTTTAGGTTTATATCACGTTTTACTTTCCCTATTCTAGTACCGTTAACAACTGCTCTATTATGTTTTCTATTTGGCTCAATACTTAATTGTACCCTAGGGCTAATTACGTTTTCTTTGTTAAAACTCCACCAATTGGTACGAATGCCATAAGTGGCCTGAAAATTATAATCCTTATTTATTTTTTGGGTATTTTGCACATAGCCACTTAAACGATAACTATTTAAATTGATGGTAGTGTTTAAGTAATTTAACACAATAGGCAATCCATTAATTTGCGAAGGCTGCGCAAAACCTAACGAATCTTTATAATCCCATTCGTTAATTTTATCGGTAATTATTTCGCCTTGCACTTGTGCGCCCCATTGTAAATTATGGCTATTTATGGTACGGTATCCACGATGGCCAACATTATAAACTGTTGCGTTAATTTGGTTTCGGGCGTTGTTTAAAAAATAGCCTATGCCTTTTGTTGCACGAGATTTGCCAAAGTTATCATTACCAAAATCGGTTTCAACTTCTTCTAATCTATAAGCACCTTCTACTGTAAATAATTCGTTTTCGTTTGAGTTAAAAACACTACTAATTAACTTTAATTGTGTATACCTATTGGGTGTAAAATTAAACGAAAGTGCACCTGTAGTGGTTTGATATTCCATTAAATCTTGCCCTTCGAAAAACATTTTTAACTGCAACGCTTCCTTTACAGTTCCAAAAGTAGTTTCGCGTGTTTGCGGAATAACTAAATATTTATTACGGGCATAACTTCCCAAAGCACTAATGCTTAAACTAGCAGTGGGATGCCAGGTAAGTAAAGTTTGCACATCGCTAAAACTTGGCTTATAATCGCCTTGCACATCGAGTGAAGAAACAACATATTGGTTGGTCCAATATCTTGCACTAAGCAAATAGGTAAATCGTAAATTTTTAGTTGCGCCTTCGGCATGAGCTTGTGCACCCATTAAACTAACATTAGCAGATGCAGCAAATTTTTTGGGGCTTTTATATTTTATATCTAAAACCGATGACATTTTATCTCCATAACGCGCCTCAAAACCACCTGCCGAAAACCTAATATTTTGAACCAACTCGGTGTGTATAAAACTTAACCCTTCTTGTTGGCCACTGCGGGGTAAAAATGGACGATAAATTTCAATGTCGTTTACGTAAATTAAGTTCTCATCATAATTTCCACCACGCACATTGTATTGCGAGCTTAACTCGTTATTTGAAGTAACACCCGGTAACGTTTTTAAAACCTGCTCAAAACTTCCTGATATATTAGGCAGCTTTTTTATTTCTTTAATATCAATTGTAGTGGTACTTGCTTTATCTCTGTTTAACTCTTCGTTGTAGGTAAATACACCCAATTTTAACGTGTAACTCATGGTTACATCAAGCAAAAAACGTTGGTTTACAGCAAGTGGACCTACATTGGTTTTGTATGCAGGCTGTCCTACAAAAGTAAATGCTAAACCAACTTCTTTATTTGCCGGAACGGTAATTTTATATGAGCCGTCTTCTTTACTTGCTGTTGCTATATTGGTTTCTAACAAATAGATATTGGCATCTGCAATTGGCCTTCCTAAACTATCTTTAACACTTCCATAAACTACCGAGTATTGATTTTGCTGTGCATTTACAGCAAATGTAATTACCCAAATAAAAAGTAAAGTAAGTGTATAGCGCATTAAGTTTTAACTAACGAAAAAAAGCGGTTAATGTGTATGATTAGGTGTTGTTAGTTTTAAAGTAGCTATTGTTTGAGTTGGATTATCAGAACTAAACACAAAGTTTCCGGCCACCAAAACACTTGCACCGGCTGCCATTAATTTGCCTGCATTAGCTTGATTTACCCCACCATCAATTTCAATCAATGCGTGGCTATTTTTTTGTGCAATTAATTCGCTTAACTCACTTGTTTTGGCGTAGGTATTTTCAATAAACTTTTGCCCACCAAAACCAGGATTCACGCTCATCATACAAACCAAATCAATATCTGCAATAATATCTTTTAGTAAACTAACCGGAGTATGCGGATTAAGCGCCACTCCTGCTTTCATGCCCAACTCCTTTATTGCACAAATGGTGCGGTGTAGGTGGTTACAAGCTTCTAAGTGCACGGTTAATATATCTGCACCAGCTTGTTTAAAATCATTTAAGTATCTATCAGGGTCAACAATCATTAAATGCACATCTAACGGTTTTTTAGCGTGTTTTTTAATGGCTTTAATCACGGGGAATCCAAAAGAAATATTAGGTACAAACATACCATCCATAATATCTACATGAAACCAATCTGCTTGGCTTTGGTTAATCATTTCGGTATCGCGCTGCAAGTTGGCAAAATCGGCTGATAAAACAGAAGGGGCTATAATTACTGACATATGCTGCGAATATAATCAACTTGATTGAGGTTTACTGTTTTACTTAAACCCTTTTATTGTTTTTTTACCTTACTGGGTTAAAATCTCATCAATTATGTAACTCCAATCGTGGTTAGGTTCTATTTTATAAGCCTTAACACCAGCAGCATTAGCGGCTTCCACATCACGTAGGTTATCACCAATCATAATAGCTTGATTAGGTTTAATACCAAATCGGGCCAATGTTTTTTCTATCATTACACTATTTGGTTTACGACAAATACAGTTACCAAAATCGGGGTGATGAGGGCAATAATATATTTCGTTAAAAGCCAATTGATGCTGCGCTAATAAGTCGATTAATTTTTGATGAATGCTATTTAAGGTTTGATGGGTGTACAATCCTTTGGCAATTCCACCCTGATTTGTAATAATTGTGAAATTTATTTCTGCCTTTTTTAGTTTTATTAAGTTAGGAATTACATGGGGCAAAACCTCGAAATCATCAACACTGCTTACATATTTGCCTAGCTCTTTATTTAAAACACCATCTCTATCAAACAGAATTAACTTAATCATAATACACGCAATTAAGTAATTTATTGACTAATTTAATGTTTAATGATATTATTGAATAAAATTTAGACTCTTGAACAACCGCATAGTTATTATTCCTACTTACAACGAAATTGAGAACATCGACTTGATTACTAAGGCCGTATTTGACCTATCGCAACCATTTGATGTGTTGATAGTAGATGATAACTCGCCAGATGGAACAGGTAAAAGAGTAAAAGTACTTCAACAAAACTATCCAAACTTACATTTACTTGAGCGTAGCCAAAAAAGTGGATTAGGAACTGCTTATATTGATGGTTTTAAATGGTGTTTAAATAAAGGTTACGAATATATTTTTGAGATGGATGCCGACTTTAGCCATAATCCAGCAGATTTACCTCGATTGTATGAGGCCTGTAAACAGCATGAAGGAATGACTGTTGGTAGCCGATATGCAACGGGTGTTAATGTGGTAAATTGGCCAATGAGCCGGGTAATGTTATCATTTTTTGCCAGTAAATATGTACGTTTTATTACTGGTATTGATGTGCATGATACCACCGCGGGTTTTGTTTGTTATCACAAAAACGTGTTGTGCACCATTGATTTAGATAGGATAAAGTTTAGGGGTTATGCTTTTCAAATAGAAATGAAATTTACTGCCTGGAAACACGGCTTTAAAGTAACCGAAGTACCAATAATTTTTACAGACAGAACACGTGGTCAATCAAAAATTAGCAAAGGAATTATTAAAGAAGCTATTTGGGGCGTAATAAGTATGAAAATAAAAAGTTGGTTTAGAAAATATCCCGCCTTTAGCGCCTAACCAATAGCCAAGCCTATTTTATTGGCCAAATCATCTGGCTGAAACGGTTTAATTACAAAACCAATCATGCCAGATTCATAAATACTACTGCTTGCTTCATCTTCGGTAGTTGCAGTAATGGCAATAATTTTAGCATTTGGTTTAACCTTTAAAATCTCAGTAGCCGACTCGTAACCATCCATTATTGGCATGTGTAAGTCCATTAAAATTACATCAAAATCTTTTTCGGTGGCCAATTCTAATGCCTGTTTACCGTTTTCGGCAACAGTTAGTATTGCACCCCATTTAGCAAGAAACTGCTTTATTACAAAAACATTTATTTGATTGTCTTCGGCAATTAAAATGTTTTTGCCTGTAAGATTTAATTCAGTGTCAGTTATCATTGTTTTTGTTTTAATTATATCTTCAACCTTTGTATGCTTTTTAAACTTTAAATCGAAACTAAACTCCGAACCAACTCCGACTTCGCTTGCTACTTGTAGGTTTGCACCTTGTATAAGTAATAACTTTTTACAAATAGACAGGCCCAAGCCAGACCCACCGTATTTACGTGTGGTATTAGTGTCAGCTTGCGTAAACACATCAAATATAGTAACCATTTTGTCTTTATCAATACCTATTCCAGTATCAATTATTTTAAATTGTATGGTACAAAACTCTTCATGGTTATTTAAACAATTAGCAATTATACTAATACCACCCTTGTGTGTAAACTTTATAGCGTTACTTATTAAATTAGATAATATTTGATTTAAGTGATAAACATCTCCAACCAACCCTTTTGGTATGGCACTGTCAGCAATTAAAGTAAGTTTTAATTTTTTATTTTTTGCACTTGTAATAAACAAATCATTTAATGTTTGCAGTGTATTTACTAAATCAAACTCCACCTCTTCAATCTCCATTTTACCAGCATCTATTTTGCTTAAATCTAACACATCATTAAGGGTGGCTAGCAAAATAGTTGATGATGTTTTTAATATCTCTAAGTTTTCTTTTTGATCTTCGCGCGGATTATTATCCGAAAGTAAATTTGTTAACCCAATAACCGCATTAAGTGGTGTTCTAATCTCATGACTCATAATAGAAAGAAACTGAGACTTAGCTCGATTTGCACTTTCGGCAACATTTTTAGCCTTTCTGGTGGCAATAATTTGTTGGTGTAGTTTCTTGTTTTTCTTTATGATTAATTTTTTTTGCTTGGCTAGCTTATCATACAATTTTCGTTTTTTTAATGATTGAAAATACAATAGCGCAAAAAGTATCAACAAGAATATAATTACAGTAATTAATATGCGTTTAATAAATAACTGCTGGTTAATTCTTTTTTCTATTATTACCAACTCCTTTGCCGCCTTTTCAGTTTCGTATTGTTTGGTTACGTGTGCTATTCTAATACTTAACTCATCTAACTTTAAAGAGTCTTGAATGGCCACAAAACGCTCGTAATTATTTAATGATTCTTCGTAATTGCCAACTTTTTTATGGTATTTATAAGCAATCTGGTAATTCTCAACCAAAACATTTTTAAAGTTGTTTTCGAGTGCAATTGTTCTCGACTTTAGGAGATACTCGTTTACTTTATCTAACTTAGAAATAAGGTATGTTTCGGCAAGGTTATTATAGGTATTGGCAATACCTGCTTTATCGTTTACTGCAACTTTATATACTAACGATTTTAAGAAATAATATTCGGCAAGTTTAGCATTTTTTAAACCTAAATAAACCATACCAAAATTATTGTACGAACCACCAATGTTAATACTATCACCACTTTTTAAATCGTAAGCTAGTACCTGATTAAAATATTTTAGCGCTTTAGGAAATTGCTTTAGCCACAAACAATTAATGCCAAGATTATTGTATGCAATAATTACTCCCTCGGTAAATTGTATTTGGTTTGATAAAGATAATGCCCGAATAAATGCACTATTTGCCAATGCATTTTTGTTCTGATTTTGGTAGATGAGCCCAATGTTTATGTATTGATAAATAATCCCTTGTTTATCATTTAGCGATTCAAATATTTTTAGTGCAGCAAAATATTTATCAAAGGCCAACTGTAAATCTCCAAAATATTCGTGTGCAATTGCTGCTTCAACCAATGCATTAGCTTGCAACTTTTTAAGCCCAATTTTTTTGGCTTTTTCGGCAACAAAATGCTGAATAGTAATAACAGTATCTAATTGCTGAATGGAGGCATAATAAAGTCCAAAATTAAAATATGTTTCAAGAAACAAAGAGTCATCTTCTTTAATCCCTTCTTTAACTAAAATTGCTAAAGCTTGATTTGTAAAACTAAATGCATTATTGGGTTGATGGCGAACTAAATTTTGCCCTTGTTTGTTTAATATTACTACCTTTTCACGGGCATTTTTAGTATTATTAATAAGCGATTGTATACTATCAACCGATGTAGCGTGGCTGCAAAAAGCTATTGATAAAAGAACCAATAGCAAACCTATACGAAAACGTTGATTATATATCATTACTAGTTTTCAAATATAAACAAAAAAAGCCACTTCGTATAATGAAGAGGCTTTACTTTTATATAACATTTTTATTATGCTAAAACTACAATCTTGTTATTTAACACTTCCACTACACCGCCACTTACTTCAAAACTTTCGTTTTTACCGTCAGTGGTTTGTACTTTAATAGTGCCTTTATCTAAACTTGATACGATAGCAGCATGATTTTTTAAAATTTGAAACTGCCCTTTGCTACCTGGCAAAATAACCGAAGTTACATCACCGCTATACAAAGTTTTATCTGGAGTTAATATATCTAATTGCATAATTTAGTTTGGTTGTTTTTTAGTAAACAGTTGTAAAATTATTTTACGTCTGCTAACATTTTTTCACCTTTGGCAATTGCATCTTCAATTGTACCAACTAAGTTAAATGATGCTTCAGGTAAGTGATCTAATTCACCATCCATAATCATATTAAAACCTTTAATTGTTTCTTCAATTGGAACCAATACACCTTTTAATCCTGTAAACTGCTCGGCCACGTGGAAAGGTTGAGATAAGAAACGTTGTACACGTCTTGCGCGAGAAACGGTTAACTTATCATCTTCACTTAACTCATCCATACCCAAAATAGCAATAATATCTTGTAACTCTTTGTAGCGTTGCAAAATACCTTTTACTCGTTGAGCGCAATCGTAATGTGCATCACCTAAAACAGTTGGAGATAAAATACGCGAAGTAGAATCTAAAGGATCTACCGCAGGGTAAATACCTAACTCAGCAATTTTACGACTTAATACTGTGGTAGCATCTAAGTGGGCAAATGTAGTAGCTGGAGCCGGATCTGTTAAATCATCCGCAGGAACATAAACAGCCTGAACTGAAGTAATAGAACCACGCTTAGTTGAAGTAATACGCTCTTGCATAGCACCCATTTCTGAAGCTAAAGTTGGTTGGTAACCTACCGCAGAAGGCATACGACCTAATAGAGCCGAAACCTCTGAACCAGCTTGCGTAAAACGGAAAATATTATCAACGAAAAACAAAATATCACGTCCACCCGACTTCTCGTCACCATCGCGGAAATACTCGGCAATAGTTAAACCAGATAAAGCCACACGAGCACGTGCTCCTGGAGGTTCGTTCATTTGACCAAAAACAAATGTTGCTTTTGATTCTTTTAATTTACTGTAATCAACTTTATCTAAAGGCCATCCGCCTTCTTCCATTCCATGAGTAAAATCATCACCGTATTTTACAATACCTGATTCAATCATCTCACGTAATAAGTCATTTCCTTCGCGAGTACGCTCACCAACACCAGCAAATACAGAGAAACCATCGTAAGCTTTTGCAATGTTGTTAATTAACTCTTGAATTAATACTGTTTTACCAACACCAGCACCACCAAACAAACCAATTTTACCACCTTTTGCGTATGGCTCAATTAAGTCGATTACTTTAATACCAGTATATAATGGCTCAGCACTTGTAGATAAATCTTCGAAACGAGGAGCATCACGGTGAATAGAGCGACCTCCATCCATTGAAACATCTTTCATACCGTCAATTGGCTCACCAACAACATTAAACAACCTTCCACGAATATCATCACCAATTGGCATTGAGATTGGCGAACCAGAAGGAACAACTTCCATTCCGCGCACTAATCCATCTGTTGCTTCCATTGCGATGGCTCTGATCATGTTTTCGCCCAAATGACGTTGACACTCCAATACAACCCTAGTACCATCTGTTTTGGTAATTACCAATGCATCAAGTATTTTAGGTAATTTTTCGCTGTTATCAGGGAATCTAACGTCCACAACGGGACCAATTACCTGTGCTACTACTCCTGATTTTGACATAGTTACGAATTTTTAGCTTATTTTTAAGTGCCGCAAAGTTAACTTTTACACTTAAAAATCAAACCAAAATTTAATCATATATTATGGCTATTAAATATTTTACAGCTCCATTTTTTGTTAATGCCTGATGTAGTAGTGTTTGCATGTTTATTAAATGCTTATAATTTTATCAACCAAACGCAAAAAATATTTGGTTTGATGAGCGGATTAAAAATAAAGAGCACGAATTTTACTTAAAGTTAATTCTTACTTACAAAAAGAAATAATTTCCATAATCCTCGCCATATTGTATTTAAATTCAAAAAAAATACATTTGTAATTATATAAACCCTTAAACACCCAAACA
>JAGPCI010000266.1 GCA_018058165.1 Bacteroidia bacterium | reverse complement strand
GAGTTTCCACTCATCATTCTAGCACCCATTGGATAAGCCAAACCAAATTCGGCAGCAGCATCGGCATCAGCCTTGCGTACTTCTGGATGATTTGCTAAACCTAAATAATTATTTAAGCTCCAGTTTAACATTAGCTTTCCACGAAAAGTCATACGTGGACCAATTGCTCCTTCTAAACGAGGAAACATATAATAGCCGTAAGCATCATCGGCATGTTGTCCTAGTGGACCTGCTTTTTTTTGTAGTTTTTCGAAAATATCCATGTTAACGTTGTGATAACTTGCGGCAAATGTACATTTATACCCGACATTTTGATAGAATATTTATCAGTAAATAACATTTGCATTTTCATTTAAAGGGTTAACCTAAACTGTATTCTAAAATCGGTCATTGTGTTGCCATTAATTTGCTCAAGTCCGCTGCTAATTTTATCTACATTGCTGTATTTGGTTTCGCTGTATTTAAACCATAAATCAAGCTTACGGTTAATTTTTATACGCGCCACCAAATAATATCTTACTCCGCTATTTTGATATAACGGAACAGCGTATTGATACAACACATCATTTTCGGCAGCATACACCCTGGCATTATAATCATCAACTGTAAAGTAAGCCATCCTAAAAATTAGGTTAACTTTTTTACGAGGCGAACTCCAATTTATATCTTGCAACAACAATGTACCTACTTGATTTTTTTTAATATCATCACTAAAAGTTACTACCTCTATACGGCTTTTGGCACTAAGGTTTAAAGCTACTTTATATTGTGCATTAAACCTGTAAACACTTCTGCTTTGTGCACTTAAGTAATCTGTTTTTTCGGTATTACCACTTTGGTTTCTGTACTTAATTTCTTGCCTAAACCTAACATAAAATTGTGCCGAACGTGAAGGTAAATATTGCAATTCGCTTAAAAAATCAAACCCATTGCTTGGGCCATCAACCAAATAACGCAGCCATTTACTTTGGTAAACATCAATATAACTGTTAACAATCCACTTGCGATTTAGCCTTAAAGTTATACCTGTGTAAATACCTTGCTCGTTTCGTGTATCACTATTTTCGGCAAATGAATTTGCAAATGTAGTTTGGTAATCTTTGGCAAAATTACGGTACAACACCACTGCATCTAAATTAGCATCAAGAGAAATTAACATGCCCGAAGTAACTGCATAAGCATTATTTGAACTGCGAGCTCCTTCACCAAAAAAGTTAAAATTGCGCCATTGTAAATTGTAATCAACGCCTGTATTACCTAACTTATTACCTTTAAAATTATACAATTGATAGGGTTTATCGCCTGGCAAAAAAGCAATATCGTACTGGGTATTTACATGTGTAACACCTATGTGGCCTCTTTTTAAAACCCACCTTGCATTGCCACCATAAATGGTTTGAAAAACATTTTGTCGTTTTGAAATTTCAGACGTTGTGCGGTGCAAGCCTGTTAAACTTACACTACTAAAAATATCATCGCCTTGTAAAGTATCCGTGGCATTAAAATTTGTGCTGATGTATTTGCCACTACCAAACAAAACTGCCTGCCATTTTTTACCACCTAAGGTTACTGCTGCTCCACGTAAAAATTCATTTTCGTTAAGCGACCTAAAAGCCCTAATTGGAGAGTAACTTCTGCGTACATTCATTACAAAAGCACTTTTACGGGCTGCTAATCCAGATGCAAAAGCTAATCCTTGTCCAAAATTTATTTGGTAATCTCCTAAAGCAATGGTTTTAATTATTGTTTTTCGCGGACGGTAATAAAAATGAAACGAGTTAAAATCAAATCCATTTTGTTGTGCACCTTTACCAAACTGTTCACCCATATCTTTCTCTCCAGTATAGCCAAATGTTAACCTATTGCCATAACTAAACCTGTACCTAAACACATACCGGTCTTGGTTACCTAGGTAGTATGATTTGCCTGCATCTGCTCGTTCTTTTTTATAACCTTCACGCTGTTGCAACTCAGTATCGTACAAACCAATAATTTCATGTTTGCCTTTGGCCAACATTTGTTTAAATGGGGTTTGATCTTCGCGCCAATTTTCATCTACAGTAACAAAATAAGTGAGGTAATAAATTGTAATTTCATCAAGTGAGGTAATGGTTTGTAACTCGTATAAATTTAAAAAATCACCATATACAAAACGATGTTGTATAATGGCGTTAATTTGATTATCCTCTAAAAAAAACAACCTTTGTAATTGTTCGCGACTTGCTTTATTTAAATTTAATTTATTACGGTTGTATTGCTCCAATTGATCTTGCAAATCAGTATAATCAAGAGTTGCTTCGGTATTTTCTATTAAGCGTTCAAGTAAATCTGCAATTACTTTTTCATCTGTTTCTTTGGTATTTTGGGCATAACTTATTGCGCCACAAAAAAGCATCAAACCAATTAATAAATATGTTTTAAAGTGTTGCATAATTATTAATTAGCAATAGGTAAGCGTAAACTAAACTGCGGAATAACACCTAATACTTGATGCACTTGTGCTGCAATATCAACCCCAACTTTATGCGTATTAAAGGTAGCGCCAAAACTAAACAATATGGGTTGAGATGATGCGCCAACAGCAAAACCAACATGCTTATTTATATTGTATTTTAAACCAGCTCTAAATATTGTTTTTTGCTCTAAAGCTTGCTCAGCTTCGGCAAGTACATCTACCTTATCATTAACTGTATATTTAACACCAAACCTTGCATAAGTTGGCACCTTATCACTTACTTTATTACTAAGTTGTTGTTGGTTTGGATTAAACACCATAAAGGCAACTTTAATGGTTTTTATAGGTTGATAAATTACCCCTGCACCAAGTACCCAAGCACCTGCATTTCCATACTCGTTTATGGTTGTATTTAAGTAATTAATTTGCACGCCTAATGCAAAAGTTTCGGCTAATTTTTTTGATGCAGCAACAATAAATCGCTGTTGACTAAACTTATCAAACCCATAAATATTTACCGCTGCACCAAAATCTACCCACTTATTTGGCACTGCAACACTAAAATTTGTTGTACCCAATTCTTTTTGGCCAAAACGTTTTTCACCATAAACTCCGGTTTGCCATTTTTTTAAGTCAGTAATTGCAGCAGGATTATTTACAACCGAAAAAGCACTGGACAGCAAGCTGTTAACACCACCCAACATGCCCGCTTCGGCACCTATAACACCATTAATACCTTGTGCAAATACACCATTTAATGCACAAATTGTACAACATAATGCCAATAATATTTTTTTCATTTTGACTAGTTTTAATGAATGACTTTCAAAAATGGAATTTAATCATATTTTTGTCATATATCAAATTAGTATAAACAAATTACATTTTAGATGGAAAACATTATTTACTTAGTTCCCGCACTAGGGATTCTTGGCCTTTTAGTAATGGCCGTAAAAAGCGCTTGGGTAAGCAAGCAAGATGCAGGTGATAAAAACATGCAAGAACTAGCCGGCTATATTGCCGATGGTGCAATGGCATTTTTAAAAGCCGAATGGAAAGTATTGAGCATATTTGTGGTAATAGCTGCTGCATTATTAGCTTATTCAGGAACAATTCATGAAGTTAATGGCAAACCAATTCACTCGAGCTGGATTATTTCTATTGCTTTTATTATTGGTGCAGTATTTTCGGCAGTAGCTGGATATATTGGTATGCGTGTAGCAACAAAAGCAAATGTTAGAACAACACAAGCTGCACGTACCAGTTTAAAACAAGCATTAAAAGTTTCGTTTACTGGTGGTACCGTAA
>JAGPCI010000043.1 GCA_018058165.1 Bacteroidia bacterium | reverse complement strand
GCAGGCTCAAGCACAACGGTTTTGCCAATTAGTTTGCCATCGTGCAAGCTAAGTGTTGCACCTTCTTTATCTGTGCCAGATATAATATCGCTAGTAAACGAGCTATGCCTGCGCAAGTCGGTTAAAATGGTATAAATATCTAGTGCTGTTGTATTAAAGGTTTGGCTTAGGTGTAGATTTGCTAATAACATCATTCAAACATACTAATTTTAAGGCCAAACACAACCATTTACCGACAGCCCAATTGATTTTACCTATTATGTAATAAAACACGTCTAAAAGGTGTTTTTAATTTAAAATCGCGGTATAAGTTTGCTTTAATAATGAGCAACGAAAACAACAACATAAATCAACACAAATGGAACCATATGCACAGCACCAAAGGAAGGGTGTTTAGTGGAATATTGGTGGTAGCCGTTGGTTTAATATTATTATTAAAGCAGTTTGGGGTCGATTTTCCTGAATGGTTATTTACTTGGGAGGCGTTAATAATAGTAACCGGAATTTACATTGGTATAAAACACGATTTTAAGCATATAAGTTGGATAGTTTTAATACTAATAGGCAGCGTTTTAATTATAGATGACATTTTTCCTGAAACACATTTAGAACAATATTTATGGCCAGCCGTTATTATATTTATTGGTATTATAATGGTAAGTACTGCCGGTAAACGAAAAGAACGTTGGAAAAACTGGCGCGAGTGCTGCAAAAAAAACAATACAGCACAAAGCACCGAAAACATGTTAGACACCGTTTCGATTATGGGAGGTGTTAAGAAAAATGTAATTACGAAAGATTTTAAAGGAGGAGAAATTACTTGCATTTTGGGCGGCTGCGAAATAAATTTAAGTCAGGCCGATTTTAGTGGTAGAGTAATTTTAGAAATAACTCAAATTTTTGGCGGAACCATGTTAATTGTTCCATCAAACTGGGAAATTCAATCAGAAAACGTGGCCATACTTGGCGGCATTGAAGATAAAAGAGATGTAACAAAAATAAATACAACAGGCGACAAAATATTGGTGCTAAAAGGGGTTACAATTTTTGGCGGCATTGATATAAAAACCTATTAACAAACCTAACCTAACTTTTTATAATATGAAATGGTACATAACAAAGCTTGTTTTTAAAGTAATAACCGGAGGTGGAAACCATACGCCACAATTTGACGAACAAGTAAGAATTATTGAAGCAAGAAACTTTAACGAGGCATTTTTTAAAGCACGTTTTATTGGCGGTAGAGAAGAAGATGCCTTTATTACCGAAGATTTAAACTCGGTTAAGTGGGAGTTTGTTGATTTGATAGAACTTAAGGAAATTGACGACTTTAAGGATGGAATGGAACTGTGCTCGCGCATACACGAGACTGAAAGTGGCGAAGCGTATATTAACTTTGTGCAACACAGGGCCCGCAAAATCGAAAACCAAACCAAACAACAGTTGGTTACGGCCTAAGTTTGTGCCATGCCAGATTTATCATACAGCAAATTTGTTAGGGTATACATAAGTATAGGTGCACTTTTTACAGCTATTCAAGCGTATGTGCTTATTACTTTTAAGTTGCCATATAAACAGGCATTGCTAGATGCTGGGTTAAATAATGGGCTAATTTTATTATCGGGTATTGGAACTTATCATGTTTTGCGAAACTACAAACCTGCCCGCGAAAGTGTAATTTATACAAGGGTTTGGGTGGTGTTACAAACCATCATAATTAGCGTTGTTTTTAATGCAATTATGCGCGCCATTTATACACACGACCTGGTTTATCTGGTATTCATTGATCAATCAAACCTGGTACGCTTGGTTTATAATTTATTAAACGTAAGTTTAATGAGCGTATTTGTGTATTTGTTGTTTTATTTTAAAGACGAACAAAATAAACAGCGCCATATTGTTGATGCCGAAAAGTTAACACGCGAAGCTGAACTGGTGAGCTTACGACAACAATTACAACCCCATTTTTTATTTAATAGTTTAAATAGCATTAGCGCTTTAGTAGGCACAAGGCCACAAGAGGCCCGTAAAATGATACACCAGTTAAGTGATTTTTTAAGGGGAACGTTACGTAAAGACGAGCTAGAAACCATTTCGCTTGGCGATGAAATTGAACACTTGCAACTCTATTTAGATATTGAAAAGGTAAGGTTTGGCCATAGGTTAAGCACCGAAATTGTAGCCAATGCTGATGAAATAATTTGCAAAATTCCGCCACTTATATTACAACCGTTAGTAGAAAATGCTATTAAGTTTGGTTTGTATGATGTGGTAGGAGAGGTGGCAATTAATGTAGTGTGCAGTTGCACAAAAGATTTTTTAACAGTAACAATTACCAATCCGTTTGATGATAAAACATCATCACCACAAAAAGGCGCTGGCTTTGGCTTGTCGTCTGTTAAGCGTAGGTTATATTTGTTATACGGCCGAAACGATTTAATAACCACCATTCATAATAACAATACATTTACAACCACTGTTAAAATACCTCAACCGCTATGATAAAATGTGTAATAATTGACGATGAACCATTAGCCCGATTAATAGTTAAGGAGTATTTACAAAACTACCCCGAAATAGAAATGGTGCAAGAGTGTAATGATGGTTTTGAAGGTGTAAAAGCAATCATGCAACATCAACCCGAGCTAATATTTTTAGATATTCAAATGCCTAAAATTAATGGGTTTGAAATGTTGGAGTTGATAGAAACACCGCCAGCGGTAATTTTTACTACAGCATTTGATGAATTTGCGATGAAGGCGTTTGATAACAATGCTGTTGATTATTTACTTAAACCATTTAGTCAAGAAAGGTTTGATAAAGCTTTTGAAAAATGGAAAACCAACCGCAATAATCCTCCTGAAAACACAGCCGAAAAAGTGGTTGAAAACCGTGAACGTTCGGCTGATGAAAATAGCAGGGTGGTGGTTAAAACCCATAATCAAATTAGAATAATTCCGGTGCAGGATATTATTTATTTAGAGGCTTATGACGACTATGTAAAAATGCATACTACCGAAGGTATGTTTTTGAAAAAACGCACCATGGCAAGTTTTGAGCAGGGTTTAGACAGCAAAGACTTTGTAAGGGTACATCGTTCGTACATGATTAAATTAGACCAACTAACCCGTATTGAACAACCCGAAAAAGACACACATGTAGCCTTGTTAAAATCAGGGGCAAAAGTGCCATTAAGCAAAACCGGTTACAGTAAATTAAAGGGCGTTTTAGGAATTAAGTAAGCCCAAATGCTTATAATTTAGCAGCTACCACGCCCACTGTTTTGTAGCTTTTAACATCGCCATTTAGGTTAAATATTTCAAAATAAAACACGTACAAACCAACGGGTGCTTTTTGTCCGCTGTTTGTAGTTCCATCCCAAGTATAAGTACCATTTGGAGCAAGCAAACTGTTTTTAAAAAGTTGTTTTACTTCTTGCCCGGCTGCGTTATAAATAGTTAATGTACCAGTGTATCCATTATCGTTTATCAAGTAATTAATATTCATCACATCTTCATATCCATCACCATCGGGTGAGATTGTTTTAGGTTGAAGCTCGAATACATTTTCTGAACGCTCGGTATTTAAGTATTGCGAATTTCTGTAAGTTGGTGTTGCATAATTAACGGCTGCCGCAGCCGATGTCCAGTTGGTTTGGTCGTTTGTTGCTCTATTAAAATCTATTCGTTCAAGACTTACACCATCTTTATCATCAAGCAAAGGCACATGCATTTTATCTGAATACACAAACTCATCAAAAACAACCCCTTGTGTGTTTAGCAATAAAACATTTCCAGCATCATCATTCATACTTGGCACATTGGCTTTAATCATATTTTCGGGATACTTGCAGTAATAGTGTTGTTGCACCACCGTTGGGTCGGGGGTAATTACTAAATATCCATTTGGCTCAATAGTAAATCCGGCTTGGGCAATGCTTTCAACTTGGTCGACATTGCCATCCGAATCACGTTTGGCAAGTAATAAATCTTTTACATCTATAAGTTTATCGCTGCTGTTATAAAGCTCTACAAAATCGGCCCCACCGGTTTTTGGGTTAAATAAAACCTCGTTTATGTGCAGTTGGTTACTATCAGCTAAATAAGGCAAACCAAAGGTAGCGCCTCGGTAGTTTTGAATAATATTACCAGCACAATCGCGTAAGCTGTCTATTGTTATTTGATAAACTTCGTCTCTAACAAACGCATTAGTAAATTGCAAAACAGTACTGCTGTAAAACGGAATTGTTCCTAAAGTTTTTAATGGGTTAATGCTGTTGTTTATGGTAAAGGTATTATGGGCAAACGAGGTAGAATCCAATGGCTCATTAAAGTGCAATTCTAAATAATTTGCATCTCGTAAATAAGCTCGTATTAGTTGTGGCGGTGTATTGTCTGGGTTTAGGCCACGTACACTATTTTGTTTTGATGGAGTTCCTCCTCTTGGGTTAGTGCTTGCTTTCCAATTATTTATTCCACAAGGATTTTTTGGGTCAACCAGCTCTAAACTCCAACCACCAGCTCGCTTTAGCGCATCAATATACCAAGCAGAAGTATAACTTACTGCATGAATTACTTGGCCAAGGTTGTTAAACAAAGTAAGTTGGTCGGCATCATTACCCAATGATGGAAAACTTGAAACCCGCAATACATTAACATCAAATGGCAAACCATGGGATGATGATGTGATGGTAATAAAACTATCAGGCATTAATAAAAAATCAGGCAAAGTTGCTTTGCTAGATGGGTCGGTCAATGCCCACCCTTTTAAATTTATTATTTTATTACTGCGGTTATATAACTCCACGTACTCTGTATTTGGCAATTGTTGCACGGGGTCTGGGTCGGCCATTATTTCGCTAATTAACACATCGTAATTTACGGCAGTATCGGCTATTAAGTAACTAATTTGTGTAGTTAAGCTGGTATCATTTCCACTGCAATCGCTCACGTTTGTTAGTGTAATTGTATAGGTTGTTTTGTTTAAAAAAGGCGATTGTGTGGTAATTAATAAAGTATCTAAGCCCAATAAACTTACCGAAGCAATTGATATATTAGGCGTAAAATTTACAGCAACAATACTGGCCGCATTAGTATTTAATGCCTCCGAAAAGTTGATTTTAATGGCATTGTTGTTTACTAGCGTGGTGTAATTAATATATGGTGCAAACACATCGGGCAATGGATTCCAAACAGAATTTATGGTGCCTGGCGTGCCACCTTGTGTTGCTACAGACGAGGTGTAATTTTGCTTTTCTTTGCATAATTGTTTGGTGCTTTTTAGCTCAATGCTCCATCCACCATCGTCTTTTATATCATCATGGTACCAACTTAAATCGTAGCTAAGCTGATGAATAATTTGCGTGCTTGCATCAGCCAAAATAATATTATCGCCAGTATTATTTAGCGATGGAAAATTGCTTACTCCTACAGTTGGTCCAAACACATTAAACAAGGCAACATTTGCTGTTGCACACACCACCACAAAACTATCTGGCCCTAATAAATAATTGGGCAAAGTAGCTGTTGTGCTACCATCAGTTAATGTATATCCTTTTAGGTTTACAGCCACACCAGCATTATTGTATAGCTCAATAAACTCTTGGTCGGGCAAGCCAATTACTGGGCTTGGGTCTGGAAAAAACTCACTAATTAAAATGTCATATTGTTGAGGGGTGTAATAATTAAATGTACGAATGGCACTGTCCAACACATTACCCACTAAGTCTTTTATTGAACTAATTTTAAGCGAATAATTTTGTTTTGAAACAAAGGCACTATCAAACACCAAACGCACACTTTTGCTTCCTAATAGCAACACGTTTTTAGGATTTAAACTCCCTGGAAAAAGTTGGTAATTATTTAATTGTACTGCCGATGTGCTATCAACGGCCTCATTAAAATAAACCAGAATATTGTTGTTGCCTTGTATTGTTATACTATCAACGTTTGGTGCAGTTACATCATAAATTGGGTAGCTTGCAGAAACATCGTCTAAGTAATGATTTTGCGAATTTCCAGAAGTATAACGCATCCACCAGCCAAGGTATTTACTTTGGGTAAATGTGTTATCAAACACGGTTCCTTCAAGCGTATAATTTGTTCCACCTAATGTATCACTCCATAATTGCCAATTGCCCACCAAATCTCTAAAAACTTTTATGCGCACTAAGTTATTGGTTTTACTTACTGTTGCTGGGCGGCCAGCTAATAATTGGGTTCTAACATTCCCCGCTTGTTTATAAAAAGTAATACTATCGCTGTTGCCAGTAACACCGCCAAGTTGTATATAATATCCGTTTAGCGGTCCTTTTAGGTTTGATGTGTCGCTTAATATATAAAATCTAGAAAAATTTTGTGTGCTAGGGCTTAAAGCAAATCGGGTAAAAAACTGCCATGTTACACTATCGGTAATGGTATTAGCGGTTGCCAAATAAGCATCGTTATTTGTTGTTCCTTTTAGGCGCAGTTGTTCGCTTGTTATTTGAAAAAGGCTGTCATCGCCAATCCATATAGGGTTTTGGCTGAAATTTCCATCAGCAAAATTATCAACCACTTGTGCTTTTGCTTGTACTAATACGGTTATACAAAGCAACGTAAAGATAAAATGTTTCATCATAGAGATATAAAAGTATAAAAAAATTTTGAAACTATCATTAAGGTGCTATTAAAATATTAATTTGGCAGGGTTATGAGTGAAGTGAAATTTGAATTAGATGAGGCCACAAAGTTAAAGTGGTATAAAATTGTGTTTCAATTAAAGAAACAATTTGGAAAAAAACCCGACATGAACGGGATTTTATTTTTAATTGGTATGCGAGAAATGGGCACTACGCGCGTAATGAATAAGGACGAAAGAATGGACTTGTTTCATATTGCTACTTGTAAGCTGCTAAGTTACCAAGGGTATTATAAACTTACCCACTCCGACCAAGACGGTTGGCCACATTATGAGCAAATTAGTAAACCGCCCTTTACCGATTTATTAAATCAAGAATATTTATTGCGTATTCTCGTTGTTGCCTACTTTGACGAATACAACTTATACGAAGATTGAAAAGTTAAATCATTAGGATTATTTTAGCATTTTTTAAATTAAACGAATGAAAAAAAATTGGCAGTTTTTATTGTTAACCGCAATGGTATTTATTAGTGTTTCGGCTACAAGTTATAAACCACTTGACCCGAAACCTGTATATGTAGAAATTACAACACGTTTTGGTGTGATGAAGGTGCTGTTATATGACGATACGCCTTTGCACCGCGATAATTTTTTAAAATGGGTGCGTTTGGGATTTTATGATAGCTTAACTTTCCATCAGGTTATTCCAGAAGGAACAGCGCAAGGGGGTGATTTAAAATCTAAATATGCTACCGAAGATAGCGTAATTGGAGATTCTGATTTTGGCTACCGTGTTCCTTCAGAAATTAAACCAGAACATTATCACAAGTATGGCTCTATTGCAGCCGCGCGAGATTTAAACCCCGATTATGCATCGCATCCCACGCAGTTTTATTTGGTGATGGGCAGAAGGTATACACTTGAAGATATTCAAAAAATAGAAGGCTATCATAACCAAATGATGCGCTCAAATATTTTTTACACGGTTGTAAATGCAGATTCAACTAAAGCTCGTCTTAATGATTTTGGCCTACGCGGGGATAAAGAAGGTTTAAGTGCATACACAAAAACTTTTCAAGCAGTAACAGATTCTATATTTGCTAAGCGCGAGCCGTTTGAGTTTACTGCCGAACAAATTATGACTTATAATAAAATTGGGGGTGTTCCTCAGCTTGATAAAGGGTATACCGTTTTTGGCGAAGTTGTTTCTGGTTTAAATATAATTGATTCTATTTGTAGCCAAGCCACAGGCAAAAATAAACGTCCTTTAAAAGACATTAGAATGAAGATTCGTGAAGTGAAAAAATAATGTTTAAAGTAAATACCCTTATCCTCACCTATTTTATGTTAATACTTGCTGCGCACGCACAGCAAACGGTAATTACGGGCAAAATAATTGAACGCAAAAACAACGAACCACTACCATTTGTAAGTGTTGCTTTTAAGGGTACCAACATAGGTGTTACTACCGATTTTGAAGGGCGATTTAATATTAAAACCACAAACCACGTGGATACCTTGGTGGCAACCTTTTTGGGTTACAAACCTGTTTTTATAAAAATAAAACATGGCCAGCAACAAAAAATTACCATTCGCATGGAAGAGCACTCGCACATGATGCAAGAAGCGGTAATTCGTGTAAAAACCAATCCTGCTTTACGTATTATAAACCAAGCAGTGGCCAATAGAAAAGTGAACGATTACAGCCTACTAAGTAGCTACGAATACGATTGTTACAACAAAACAGATGTTTCGATGAATAACATATCGGAGCAAATGAAAAACAACAAATTGCTAAAGCCGCTAAAGGCATTGTTCGACACATCAAATCAAATGAAAAAGGAAGATGGCAAATACATTTTACCCATTTTTATAAGCGAAACCAACTCTAAATATTATTACAAATCAAACCCATCAAACACAAAAGAAATAATTGAAGCCAATAAAATTATGGGCTTTGGTGTAGGCGAAGGAAGTTATGTGGTAGACTTACTTGGTACAAGCATGTTGCAGTTTAACTTTAACGAAAACTGGATGCGTTTTTTGGGTAAGGATTTTGTTTCACCCATCTCATCAAGTGCGCATAGTTATTACTTTTTTACACTACGCGATTCGGTTGATATTGATGGAATAAAGTGTTATGAAATAAAACTTCAGCTAAAACGCGAATCAGACTTGGGGTTTTATGGAACCATTTGGATAGCCGATTCTAGTTATGCAATTCGCAGAATTTCGGCAGAAATTTATCCAAGTGCTAATTTAAATTTTATTGAACGGTTAAAAATCCAACAAGAACAATTACCAACCAGCTATGGCCCTTGGCTGCCCGTAAAAACGAGGGCTATTGTGGAGCTATCTAAACTTACCGAAAACACCAGTGGATTTATTGCCAAAATGTATAAGGCCAATACAAATATTGTGGTAAACAAACCCAAGCCAGATAACTTTTTTGATGTGCCAATTGAAAGAGTACCTGATGTTTTTGACCGTGATAGTGTGTATTGGCAAAGCAAAAGAACCGAGGAGTTTACTGATACCGAAAAACAAATGCATGGCATGATTGATTCTGTAAAAAACCTACCCATTGTAAGAACTTATACAGATGTAATTAGACTTATAACTGAAGGATATTACCGCAGAAAAAAAATAGATTTTGGGCCATATATATTTTTGGTAAACTTTAACCAAGTAGAAGGTATTCGAACTAGAGTTGGTTTTAGAACCAACCAAGAGTTTTCGCGTAATTGGTATTATCGTGGTTATTTGGCGTATGGTTTTAGAGACGAAAAATTTAAATATGGCTTAGGTGTTGAGCGAGTTTTGTCTCACAAAAAATGGTCGACAATTGGCTTACATTATAAAAACGATTACGATATTTTAGGAGTAACAGATCCTTCTTCGGCACCAATTGCAAACTTTGGTTCGGGCAATAGCTCGGTTTTTAGTGCTTTAAATATGGGCTCAAGGCACTCGCGTATAAATAGAACAATTGATTATAGGCTAGTTTATTTAAAAACACTTAGCAGAGACTTTACCGCTAGATTAAGTGCACAAAACACTTATTTTAAACCAATGGGAAGGTTTGGTTTCGCCTATTTGCTCGATGAAAACTTACCCCCAACCCCCGATAACATAAAAGAAGATTTTACCTATACTGCCGCTACTGTTGATGTGCGTTTTGCTTATAAAGAAGTGATGATGAGCAAAGGCATAAATCGCTTGCGTATTAAGTTGGCAAAAGCGCCTGTTTTAACATTGTCATACACCAAAGGGTTTAAGGGCATAATTAATGGAAGATTTAACTTTGATAAATTACAGTTAAACTTAAATCAACACATTGCAACAGGCTTTTTGGGCAATGCAGATTACAGCATTACAACGGGCAAAATATTTGGACAATTGCCTTACCCCATGTTAGAAGTTATGCGTGGAAACCAAACCATACTTGGTGCCGACAATAATTTTAACCTAATGGATTTATATGAGTTTGTGGCCGATGAATACGTTAACTTTTGGTATGTACAACATTTTGAAGGGTTGTTTTTTAACCGCATACCATTACTTAAAAAATGGAAGTTGCGCAATTATGCATTGGTAAAAGCCACCTATGGAAACCTAAGCAAAACCAACCGTGATATTATGTTGTACAACAAACCGTATTTACCGGTAAATGGCTTTTCGCAAAATATACCTTATGTAGAAGCGGGTTACGGAGTAGAAAATATTTTTAGGTTTGTAACTTTAGGATTGGTGCACAGGCTAACTTACTTAAACAAAAAGAACGTGCGCCATTGGGGTGTAAATTTAGGTTTGGTGTTTAAGTTTTAATCAATACTTTTCATGGCATCCCAGTATGCTTTTCCGTATGGCACAAAAATTTCGCTACCCGCTTTTATGTTGCGCGATGCTACAATAAAAACGCGGCCTTTTTTAATAGAATAATGGGTGTTGTTTCTAAATCCTTTAACTCGGCCAAAGCCCGCAGCATCATTCGCATATCTACCCAAAGCCCATAAACAGTATTCTGCATCAATACAGTTTTTGTCGTTTATATGAAAATAATATGCGCCTTTTTCTTTGCCTTTTTTCTTTTCATTTCGCTCTTGGCATTGTTTCCAAGTTAGGCGCTCACCTTCGTATTCGGTAATTATTTCACCTTTTTTAATATCGCGTGCAACAAATAATCCTTTACCAGCTGCGGGTATGGTTGATTCTTTTACGTATAACATAAACGGCTGCAAAGGAATATTTTTTTCTTGAATGTTATGATAAAGATTTAATTTATTAGTTGTGGGGTGTTTTAGCGAAGTTCTAAAGTTGAAAAAATACATTTTGGGTGCGAAGTAAATCTATGGATTAACATCGAAAAGCACAAGAGGGACACTCAAACCCACTCCAAAAACAGCACAACACTTCACAAATATTTATGTTAATTTGTGAAGTGTAAATTATATCAAAATGGATATCGTATCGTACAATGTAAATGGAATTAGGGCAGCAATAAGTAAAGACCTACTTGGTTGGATGGAAACACGCAATGCTGATGTATATTGTTTTCAGGAAACCAAAGCTGAAAAAAGTCAAGTTGATTTAACCGCTTTTGAGTTGTTAGGATACAACAGTTATTGGTTTAGCGCGCAAAAAAAAGGATATAGCGGTGTGGCCATTTTTACCAAACTAAAACCAAAAAATGTAGTGTATGGTTTTGGTAATGAAACCTACGATACCGAAGGAAGAATTATACAGATTGATTTTGATGATGTGAGTGTAATAAGCGTTTATATTCCATCGGGCACAACGGGCGATGTTAGGCAGGATTATAAAATGCAGTGGCTAGATATGTTTACCCAACACATTACTAAAGTTGCAAAAACACAACCCAATTTGGTGGTTTGTGGCGATTACAATATCTGTCATCAAGCCATAGACATACACGACCCCGTTGGTAATAAAAACAGCAGCGGCTTTTTACCCGAAGAGCGCGAATGGTTAACCCAATTTATAGCCACAGGATTTACAGATAGCTTTAGGCATTTTAATAAAGCAGCGCACCATTATAGTTGGTGGACTTACCGTGCAAATGCAAGGGCAAACAACAAAGGTTGGCGCATTGATTATTGTATGACCAATGCCCCTTTAAATAACAGATTGGTTGATGCAGGAATACACCCAGATGTGGTGCATAGTGACCATTGCCCAGTTTGGGTTAAGCTGAAATAACGTTACTGAATATTGGTAACAATTAAAGTGTTGCCATCTTGTTTTACAATATATTGTTTTAATGGACGCTTGGCTGCCCCTTCTATTGGTGTTGCTGTAGCTGGGTCAAATTTACTGTTGCAACACGCTTTCCAGCTTGGAGCATATTGTCCGCACCTATAAAATGCACTAGTGCTATCCATACTTATATAGCTGCAAGCATCGGTTGGGTTGTTCGGGCATGTTCTATCAAAAGCTACATACTCGTTATAAATTGTGCGATAAATAATGATGCCTTTATTACCTCCCGCCTCGTATACAAACCCTTGTGGAATTGTAAGTGGCGCATACGAAGGCAAACTCATGTTAATGTTTAAATACACCTGCACAGGGGTAAAAAAATCTTGGCTAGTTACCGTATTGTCTTTGCAATTGCTTAGGGTAAAACCCATTAATGCAACTAATGCAATAAGTTTATTCATAATTATAAAATCCTTTCCCTGTTTTGCGCCCGTGGTGGCCAGCATCAACCTTTTGTTGTTGTATGCGGCTTGGCCTAAATTTACCGTCTTGATGAAATAAATTATACACCGAATTTGTTACCGAAAAATTGGTATCAACCCCAATTAAATCCATTAACTTAAATGGTCCCATTTTAAAACCACAACTTTCCATTAAGGCATCAATTGTTTCAAAATCGGCCACACGTTCTTCGGCAACTTTTAAACCTTCAACATAAAAATGCCTAGCAACCCTGTTTACAATAAAACCAGGCGCATCGGCAGCCATTACACAGGTTTTTGCCATGCCTTCAATTAATTGTTTGCATTGGTTTGCAATTGCCATATCGGTTTCAACCCCACTAATTATTTCAACCAACTTCATTATAGGAGCAGGGTTAAAAAAGTGTATGCCTAAAAACCGTTTTGGGTTGGGCACTTTTGCTGCAATTTGTGTAACCGGTATGCTTGATGTGTTTGTGGCCAAAATGGTTTCGGCACTGTTAACAGCAGCCACATCATTAAAAAACTGTTGCTTAATATCCAGTCGTTCTATAATGGCCTCAATAACTAAATCGGCAATTAGCTCTTTTAAATTGTTTATGTATGTAATTCGGGATAAAATTTCAACTTTATTTTGGGCTGTAATTTTTTGTTTATCTACCAAGTAAGTTAAGCTTTTTTCTATGCCTTGTTTTGCCTTGGTAAGCATGTTTTCGTTTACATCAAACAATATTGTTTTGTAGCCAAAAGTAGCTGTTACTTGCGCAATTCCGGCTCCCATAGTTCCGGCTCCTGCAATCCCAATGGTTTTAATTTCCATGCATCAAATATAGGGTTTAAAAAATTAACTTTAAATTTTAGGTTTTGATAATTAAATTGGCCCAATGATAATTTATAACGTAACCATAAACATTGAAAACGATGT
>JAGPCI010000042.1 GCA_018058165.1 Bacteroidia bacterium | reverse complement strand
AGCACCTTTAGTAGTATCTTTGAAGTAAGAAAAAGCAAAGCAATTGAGCTATCCGAAAACCTCCAAGAAAAAAGGTTATTCGAAATAAAATTTATATCAGAACAATGAATAAACTAATTATAATAAGCAGCATTTTATGCCTAACCCTTAGGACCGCAAATGCGCAACACAATGCCACTACCCGACTGCAACAACAGGCGCCAACAAGTATTTACCTAAATGCTTTACCAATAGATAACAATATAGTTACTAGTGCGCAAAATGCCACCAACTCAACCCAAAACCTAGTATTAACCAATTATAGCGAAAGCAAAATTGGTAAACATTACTTATACCAACAAATGCATAATGGTGTGGCTATTTATGGTGCATATTTAAAAGTAAACACCAATAAAAAAGGGCAAATACTTAACAGCTTTAGCACTTTGATTGATGTAGCTAAACTAAATATAGAACAAACTCCAGTTGGTATTAATAGTTATTGGGTAGTTAGTGATGAGAACTTATTGGCTGCTTCGGCACAAAAACAAGGTTATAACTTTACGCTAAAGCAAGCCGATGGAACAGTTTTATATCAAACCGAAACAAGAAAGTATTATACGGATACAACCATAAAGGCAATGGTATTTAACCCTGATCCGCTTACCACTGCAGGTGTAACTTATGGGCAAAATGGCACCTACAAAAACTTTAATGATAGCGATTATGTATTATTAAACAGCCAAAGACAATGGGTAACATTACCTGCAAGATTTGATAGTGGAAAATTTATCTTAGCCAATAAATATGCCGCTATTACTGATTTAAAATCGCCAAATGCTGCACCAGTTACTTCGTTAAATGATACTTTTGAATTTACCCGCAAACAATTAGGATTTAAAGAGGTTATGGCAATGTACCACATTTCGCAAGTACAAGCTTATATACAAAGTTTGGGATTTAATGATTTGGTAAATTACCAACTAAAAGTAGATGCGCACAGTGGAAATGCCGATCAAAGTTTTTTTAGTTACGAACCTGATACCTCATTAAATTTTGGATTAGGCGGAGTACCCGATGCTGAAGATGCTGATGTGATTGTACATGAATATACCCATGCCATTTCGCATAGTTTAAATAGCGAAAATACCATTGGAACCGAGAGAAGGGCAATAGAAGAATCTATTTGTGATGTGATGAGTTGTGCTTACTCAAAACGATTAAATCCGTTTAGATGGAGAAATATATTTAGCTGGGATGGTAATAATGACTATTGGAGTGGTAGAAATGGCGCATCAACAAAAACATACCTAAATAAAGTTGGCGATTATTATAGTGATAGCGAAATTTGGAGCAGTGCGATGAATAATTTAATTGAAATTATTGGCGAAGATGAAGTATTAAAATTATTGTTTAATGTTATACCACAATTAGCACCAAACAGCACCATGCCTCAAGCTGCACAATTAATGTATGATACAGATAGTATTATAAACAACGGAATAAATAGGTGGTTATTGGCAGAAGAATTTGTTGCCAGAAAACTAGGCGACTTTTACACCAACACCAACGAATACTTATTAGAAAACAACTTTGTAATTGCTAGTACACTTGCATTTGCAAACGGCACCGATTTAGCCTCTATAAAACTTAAACAAGCTGGCACTTTTAATGTACAAATATTTGATGCAAATGGCCGCAGTGTATTAAACCAAAATACAGTGGATGAAGTTCGACTTAATCCTGCAAATTATAACACAGGCATTTACCTTGCACACATTACTTACAAAGGAAAAACAACTTATTTTAAACTAATAAGGTACTAATAAATTTATTGAAACTTAATTGCTTTTACTGGTGTAATTTTACTTACAAATTGCGCTGGTAAAAGCATAATTATTAAACATAAAATAAATGCTCCTGCATTTATCCAAAGTACATCAACAACTGATAAATAAATTGGCACTTCATTTAAAAAATAAGAATCTGCATCAAGCTTTATCCAACCAAAATAATACTGGGTAACACATATAAATAAACCAACAGTATTGCCAATTAAAAGTCCTTTGGTAATTAAATTTGCAGCTATAAAAACAAATACCCTTTGCACTTGCTTATTGGCCGCTCCCATTGCTTTTAACATACCAATCATATTGCTTCTTTCTACAATTAAAATAAGCAATGCAGTACTCATATTAATACAAGCAACTATTACCATTAAAACTATTATTACCAAAACATTTAAATCAAGCAACCCAAGCCAATCAAATAATTGCGGGTACACATCTACAATGGTTTTTATTTGTAAATGCATAGGTATTTGTGGCAATAAATCGTTTGCGGTAGCAATTAAATCAGCATACTTTTTAATCTTAATTTCGTAACCTGTAATTTGCCCATTTTCCCATTTATTTAAACGCTGTATATGTTTTAAATCAATAATTCCATAAAGTGCATCCAAATCGGCAAAACCTGTATTGTAAATTCCGCTTATTATAAACTTACGCGCCCTTGGCACTCCTCCATCATCTTGCACAAAATAAATTACAATACCTTGCCCAAGCTTTAACTGTAATTTTTGAGCCGTACTCATAGATATTACAATTTGATTTATCGATTGTGTATCGTTAGGTATAAATATTTCGCCCTCGGTTAAGCACTTTTTTATAAAATCCCAATGATACGATTTATCAATTCCTTTTAAAACAATTCCTTCAAACTCATCGCTTGTTTTTATAATACCAGCCTTAGTTGCATAAGGTTGCACAAAAGCAACACGTGTGTCGGATGTAATGATTTTTTCTGTTATAGAATCTTTATATATAGGATTGGTTTCGAACGAATTGTTAAAATCAAGCCTACTAATTTGAATATGGTTACTGAATCCGGTAATTTTGTTTGTTATTTGCAACTTGTAGCCCTTAACAACAGCTACAGAAATAAGCATCACCGCTACACTTATGGCAACAGCAGCAATGGCAATGTTTACAATTAAACTACTGCGTGTGCTGCCTTTTGAACTCATAAGGCGTTTTGCGATGAAAAATGGAAAATTCAATACGTAATTAAATTAAATGATAGGGTTCGAATATAAGAAGATAGGTTTATTTATAGCAGCAATCTTCGTTTTTGGCATTTATAGCATTACAGCACAAATTGTTACAGGTGCCGAACAAATTAAAAACTACCTTCCAGCACTTAAAGGAAAGCGAGTTGGGCTGGTTGTAAATCAAACTTCGGTTATCAATAATGTGCATTTGGTTGATACTTTAAAAAAACTCAACATAAAAATTACCACCATTTTTGCACCTGAACATGGATTTAGAGGCGACCACAGTGCTGGTGCTAAAATAAAATCTACTATCGATGAAAAAACAGGTCTTACTGTAGTTTCGTTATACGGCAAAAACTATAAACCTAGTGCCGATATGATGAAAAAAGTGGATGTTATTATTTTCGACATTCAGGATGTTGGCGCTAGGTTTTACACCTACATATCAACCCTACATTATGTAATGGAAGCTTGTGCCGAAAACAAAAAACTTTTAATTGTTTTAGATAGGCCAAACCCTAATGGATATTATGTAGACGGGCCTGTGCTTGATATGAAGTTTAAATCGTTTGTTGGTATGCATCCTGTGCCTGTTGTGCATGGAATGACGGTGGGCGAATATGCTACAATGATTAATGGCGAAAAGTGGTTAAAAGATAGTTTGAAATGTAAATTGCAAGTGGTAAAAATGAAAGATTGGAACCACGCTATAAAATATATTTTACCTATAAAACCATCTCCAAATTTACCAACTCCAGAAAGTATTACCTTATATCCATCAGTTTGTTTTTTTGAGGGCATAAATTATAGCTTAGGTCGCGGTACTGATAAACCTTTTGAGTGTATTGGAAAACCCGGAAACACACAAGGCGATTATGTATTTACACCTAAAAATATAAAAGGTGTGGCCGATAACCCACCATTTATGAATAAACAATGTAGGGGTTTTCTACTTACAGATTATGCCAAAAATATTTTTCCGCTTAATCCTAGTTTAAACATATCCTGGATAATTGAAATGTATCAGAATGATAGCACTAAGGACAAGTTTTTTAACAACTTTTTTAATAAGCTTGCTGGTAATGATATTTTAATTGAACAAATTAAAACAGGTGTGAGCGAAGAAGAAATAAAAGCATCGTGGCAAAACGATTTAATGAAGTTTAAAAAAACACGTAAAAAGTATATGCTTTATCCTGATTTTGACAGCATAATAAACCGAAATTAAATGAATCCTATACTTGCATTAATAAAAAAAGATGTAACTATTGAGTGGCGACAACGGTATGCCATTAATGGAATTTTGTTGCATGCTATATCTAGTACAATGGTGGTTTTTTTAAGTGTAAAAATGCTTAATGCTCCTACATGGAATGCCATTTATTGGATTGTGTTATTGTTTTCATCGGTTAGTGCAGTTGCAAAAAGTTTTGTTGCCGAAAGCAGTGGCAGGCAATTGTATTATTATGGAATTGTATCTGCTCAACATTTAATTATATCAAAGCTCATTTACAATGCAGTTTTAACCATACTATTGGCCTTATTGTGTTTATTTACTTATGGTATATTTTTAGGTTTTCCGGTTAATAACGTGCCTTTTTTTATCATTATTATTTCATTGGGTTCAGTAGGTTTTTCATCAACCTTTACGTTGTTATCATCTATTGCAGCAAAGTCGGGTAATGGTAATTTATTAATGCCAGTATTAAGTTTTCCAGTTATCATTCCTTTATTATTAGTTGCCATAAAATCAGCTAAAAAAGCAGTAGATGGAATTGATGTGTCTTTTATCACAAAAGACTTATTGGTATTATTGGCTTTAAATACATTGATAATTATGTTGGCCTATTTGTTATTTCCATTTTTATGGAAAGATTAATTTAAACTAAATGAACCAGAATTTACGCGTTATATTTTTAGGTACACCCGATTTTGCAGTTACTCCTTTAAAAGCTTTAGTTGATGCAGGAGTTAATATTGTAGCTGTAGTTACGGCACCCGATAAGCCAGCAGGCCGAGGAATGCAAATACAACAACCGCCTGTAAAAAAGTATGCAGTAGAAAACAACATTCCCGTTTTACAACCAATAAAGCTTAAATCGCCCGAGTTTTTGGCAGAACTTAAAAGTTACCAAGCCGATTTGCAAGTGGTAATTGCATTTAGAATGTTGCCCGAAGCCGTTTGGAACATGCCACGATTAGGCACTATAAACCTTCATGCATCGCTATTGCCCGATTATCGCGGAGCGGCTCCAATTAATTGGGCCATAATTAATGGCGAAACAGAAACCGGAGTAAGTACTTTTTTGTTAAAACACGAAATTGACACAGGCGATATTATATTAAGCAAAGCCGTAAAAATTGGAACTGAAACAACTGCTGGTGAATTACATGACGATTTAATGTATGTTGGAGCTGCACTAATTGTAGAAACTGTAAAAGCCGTAGAACGTGGAAATTACACCACAACTCCACAAAAAAATGCTTCAAATAAAATTGCACCAAAATTATTTACCACAAATTGCGAAATAAACTGGACACAAACAGGAGCACAAGTTAAAAACCTGATAAGAGGCTTGAGCCCTTACCCTGGTGCATTTACAAAAGTAAACGAGCAAGTATTAAAAGTGTATAAGTGTAGATTTGATGCAGAAATACACAATGAAACTTTAGGAACCATGCAATCCAATTATGAAAAAAACTCGTACATTAGATTTGCCGTAGCAGACGGATGGATTTATCCAACTGACGTTCAGCTACAAGGTAAAAAAAGAATGAAAACAGAAGATTTGTTAAGAGGATGGAGAAATTAACATGTAAAATGGCTGTTTATTGCCAATAAAACACAGCTAATAAAAAAACCTAATCCTTTTTTCATTTATTTTCCGTTTATTTGCACACTAATTAAACACAGATACCACATGAGTAAACTTTTAAAAACTATACCACTTTTAATTTTATTTGTAGCTTTTGCTTCAATAGTAATAGCGCAACCAAATTCACCTTCTGCGGCTGGCTTATTTGAGGAGATTGAGGATATTCCTATTAATGGAGCAATTGCTTTGTTAACTTCTGCTGGAATTGGCTTAGGCATTAAAAAACTATACGCTCGCAAAAAATAGTTTAACTGTCTAAGTAAATTATTATCATGCTTAGCAATAAACTTTATAAATTTCTATTACTTTCTGTTTTATCATACGGTTTATGGCTGTTTGCATACGAGTTCTTTATTAAACCCAATGGATTACTCGACCAAATTATCACCGAAAACATTTCTTATTTACTTTGTTTGGGATTAGACCTTTTAGGTTATCAACCACACTTTAGCATTGCCGAAAACATTGGCGAAACCTTTATATTTTTAAGTACAAGCACTTTTCCATTGTTACGTGTTGGCGCATCTTGTAATGGCTTAGAGTTATTGGTGCTGTTTACCATATTTATTATTTGTTACCCAGGTAATTTTAAGGCCAAGTTGTGGTTTATTCCGTTAGGTTTATTAATTATTCATGGTATAAATCTTTTTAGAAACTTTATACTCACACTAATGGCAGTGCATAAATCGTCATACTTCGACCTTTTTCACAGGTACATATTTATATTTTTAGTGTATGGGGTAATCTTTTTATTATGGATGTGGTGGGCTGAGAAACAAGGCAAAATAAATATCAGCCATGAAAAAGGATAACATTTATGCGTTGGCCATATTACTTTTAATACTTGCACTAAGCTTATTAAAAGACAATATCACCCCTGATTATAGAAATACACCGGCTGCAAATTTCCTTTCCATAAAAGTACTAACAACCAGCAGATTGGAAACCTTATTTACCCATACATTATTTTGGATTAAAGCCTTACTTTACAGCATTTCGTATATTATTTTACCAACAATTTTAATACATTTTGCATTTAGGCAGGCTGCATTAAGCAAATTTACCTTATTGCTTTTGTGTGGTATTACCTTATTACTATATACTTCTATATTTATTCAATCTGCTAGCCTCGATCATATTTTGGTTTCAAAAGTTAATCGTTATTTACATTCACCTATAATTATTCTATTTTTATGGGCTGCATTTACCATTACTAAGCAAAAACCAACTAAAAATGAATCGCATACTTAATTGGCTTAAACAATACAATACTCCTGTGTCAACCAATGGCTTTGGTGTGTTTCGTATGGCATTTTCGTTGTTTTTATTGTTGCTAATTTACCATGTATTTTATTTTAGGCCGCTAATATTTAATACCATACCACACATTGCCCCTAACCCATTTCCAGCTAAACTATTTTTATCCATTTGGGTGGTTGTGGTAAGCTTGTTACTGGTTGGCTGGCAAACTAAAATAGTAGCTTTAATTAATTACATCTTTGTGGTTATTGCCACCTTTTCGTTTAGCAACTCGGGTTGTGGCTCTTTTAATGATGATTTATTGCGAATAGGTAGTTTTTTAATGATAATAATGCCGGTTGGCAAAAGTTATAGTGTTGATGGTATTTATCACACCCTTAAATACGGACAAAGACCTTCAAACCAAACTACCCAATTTTATTACTTAGCCGCACTTTTTGTATCGTTGGGGTTGATGTATTTTGCAAGTAGTTTTACAAAAATCTATTCTCCAGTTTGGAATAATGGCTTAGGGCTTTGGATTCCATCAGTTATGCCACACAATAAATGGCATGGAATTACTTTTTATTTAAACTGGAAATGGGCACACATTGCTATTAATTACGTTACCATTGCTTGGGAGTTTGGGTTGATATTCGCTTTGTTTTATAAAAAAGTAAGACCTTATGCCGCATGGATTGGTGTATTTTTTCATCTAGGAATTGCTGCAATTTTTCCTTTCCCTTTATTATCATTTGGGCCAATACCATTTTATTTACTTTTTATAGGCGAAGGTTTTTGGAGTAAGTTTAACCCTAAACAAATTGAAATAAGCATAAACCCAAACCTACTTAAGCATAATGCACTGGCTCGCCTTATAAATGGCATCAATCCCAATACAACTATTCTACATCAGCATACCAATTACATTCTTATTAACCAAACCCAATATAATAACAATTGGAGTGCTGCAAAAGTTGCTTTAAAACACAGTACAATAGGAAAGTTTATTGCCCCATTTTTAAGGTTTGAGTTAATAAGGTTGTTTATAGATTTTATTGTTGAAGATGTAATACAATTGCAAACACCAAACCCAAACTATAAACCTTTTATTAACCCAAAAACAAGGTACGGTTTACTACTTATTTTTTGTATTGGCTTATTTAGTGTGCAAACTTTTTACAGCAGTTACCACTTTTACTCACGCGTTAAAGGCGGTGTTAATTATACAGCCGTTAAAAAGTTTTATGTGGTTAGAAGAGATATTTCTGACTATAGCTTAAAACCCTCTAATTTATTTAGAACACTTTTTGGATTAAATGCCCGCGGAGTATTTTTAGACCACAGCATGTTAGGCGATAAAACCGTATTTGCCGTAACCCAAACCAAACCCAACGGAGAAGTGGTATGGTTACCATTTTTTGATGAAAATGGGTATTGCAAAAGCATGAACATTAACTTAGCATGGAGCAAATATTCTTTCAACTCAGTTAGCAGTGGCACCATACCCAACCCAAATGAGTTAGAAAAAGCACTTTGGTTTTGGGCAACCAAAAACAACATAAAAACAGATAGTTTAGATTTTAATATTTTAAGGCGCACCTATCATTTTCCCAGTGTTTATCAAGAAAATTACCACCAAACATTGATAAAACAGCCGTGGATACCCGAAGGAACAGCAACCTTTAGAAAAGGTAAGTTTAATTACCTACCAATTGATAGCTTAGCACACTAGGTTTTGTAAGATTAAATATAGCTAGAACCTATATTTAGCCACCTACTATTTTAAACTAAAGTAGTAATCTAAATTTCTATTTTAAGTGCTAAATTTTAATATATTTGATTAACAATATGCGAAGTTTGTTTGGAAGTTGTTAGGGTATTTTTTCGCATATAAATTATTAAGGTATCATAACTTAAAAAAAATTAACTACCTCGATTATGACAATCAAAATGCTAAAAAATGTACTATTCGTTTTTGTACTTTTAACACTTCTTTCATTCGACTTACCAACTGGTTGGCACAAAGCAGGAAGTGACCCACAAAGTTACAATATGGGTATTGACAAAGGCACAGCCCAAGACGGAAAAAATGCTGCAACTATTAAATCTAACACCAAAAAAGTTAAGGGATTTGGTACACTTATGCAAAGTTGCACTGCCACCAAATATTTAGGCAAAAGAATTAAAATGACTGGCTATGTAAAATCTGAGGAGGTTAAAGGTTGGGCTGGACTTTGGTTAAGAGTTGACCCAGCTGCAACTGGAGCTAAGCCTTTAGGCTTTGATAACATGGGCGACAGACCTATTAAAAAAACTACCGATTGGAAGAAATATGAAATAATTTTAGATGTGCCTGATAATGCAAATAACCTTGCATATGGTGCCCTGCTAGTTGGGCAAGGACAAATTTGGTTTAGTAATATAAATTTCGAAATTGTTGATGATACCGTTTCATTAACTAATAATGACTGCTATGTTTGTTCTAAAATATTAAACGAACCTACTAATCTAAACTTCGACAAATAGTACCAGGGCATAACAGTATTATTACTTAGCTGCCTATATTTAACTCTTCGTTGTACACATACAAATATACCTTACCCATTTAAACCAATTTTAAACAGCGCTTTTAAGTACTAAATTTTGATATATTTGATTTAAAACTTTAGTGACGAAACTAAGAAACTGTAATTGAAATTTTTTGAAGATATAAGGAACGAACTATAGAACACTTAAGTTAAAGTATTGAACATTCATTTGGTATTCTCTAAATTCAAGAACTATCCCATTAAACCCAACATTCATGAAAAACATCCTACCCTATTTTATACTCTTTGTGCTTGTGTGTGCAACACCCGTTTTTGGCCAAAATTTGGCAACACTTAAAATTGTTAAAACAAATGGTTTGTATGCTAAAACAATTAAGTTACCTGCAAATATTCGTATTGTAAAACATAACCAACAGGTTGAACACCTAAAATTGGATAGCATTAATAATGGTTATTTTTATGGCAATAATGGTAAAGATAGCATTTTACTAACCGACATAAAAACTGTAAACCTTAGCGGCTTAAAAGAAGTACTTAAATATACTGCAGTTGCCGCTTGCGCAGCAATTACAATTGGTGTAGCTTGTTTTACGATTTACGCTTTTAACTATCCTGTGGTTATAGACGGAAATAACAATCAATTTAAATACGTTGGTATGGGATATATGGCAACATTTGGCGCATTGGGTACTACGTTTTATTTATTTCCACGCACTAAGTTTAAAACATGCAAGTATACGTTTCAAACCAATTAAAATAAACCTGCTCCACTTTCTTCATTTAAACCATTTTTAAACACCCACTTTTTAAGTAAAACAAATGATATATTTGATTTAAAACATGCGTGATTGTAACTTGAAAATTACTGATTTTGATTAGCAATTTTAGGAAGTTGTTATGCATAGGAATGATTTATGAGCAAAAAGACAAACATCAATCAAACTATTAAAACAAGGTACGTTAAGTTAGCTTATAAATATAATAATTGAAGATACCACACGTTAAACTTTGCATGTTAAAAACTTACGTAATTATATTTCTTGTTTCAACATTGCTTATTTCGTGTGCTAAAAACGAGATTATCATTCCTGAAAATCCTGAACCGTGTTTTTATGCCGACAGAATAAATGTAAACAGATACGATACCATAACTTTTTTTAATTGCAGTAAAAATGCCGTTGATGTATATTTTACAATTGTAAAACGGAATGAAACAGTATCCTTTTTCGATCAGATTTTTGGAGAATCAAATAAAATTGATCAGGTATTTAAAGACACTGGATTATTTGACGCAGTTATTAACCCGCGAAATTATTCTGTTGGTACATTTACTAATATTGAACAAAGAATTCCTATTTCGGTAAAATAAAACACCCATTTTTTTAGTAACAAAAATTTATATATTTGATTTAAATATGCGTGTAATTGTAGTGCGTATAAATAAGTTATAGGGCATTAAAGTAGCGTAAATAAAAAGATTAAAGTTATGAAAATTCATCTGGTCATCCCACTATTTTTTTTAATCCTCTCGTGTAACCCCTGCCCAAAAGACAAAAACTACTCTTATAGAGAGACTAGACTTAAAAGCAGTTTAGTTACAAATTTTATCCCTACCGTAAATGGCGCATTAATATTTCAATCTGACAGTGGAAGTAAAATAACTTTTGACCAAATATCTCTAGAACACAACTTCATAACGGGAAGAGATAAAGGTTGTGAACCAGAAAACTGCTGTCATAATAAATTAAATTATGAATCAAAAAGACTATTATATGTTTCAAATAATGAAAATTTAGTAATCCAATTTGCTTTAACATCAGGCGATACATCCGATTATTTTATTGCTACAATGAGTAATTGGGTCCCAGCCGAGAGTTCAGAATTTGCATCTTCAGTGCGATATGCAGACAACATAGATTTTTTAAAAATCATAAACCATACAGCAACAAACCTAGATTATGTGGACTCGCTATCTTTGAGAGATAAAATTTATAACAACGTTTATATTTTTCAAGGAAATACATTTGAGCAAAAGAAGTTTGCAAAGAATGTCTATTATAACAGCTCCATTGGACTAATTGGGTTTAAATTAAATGACAATACCATTTGGACAATAGATTAACGCACTATAACACACGTCTTGCGCAATTGCCGTAATCATCTTTAAATTCATAATTTAATTTCGCTTTTATTTTTATCTTGGTTGACAGATTTTCGTTCCGTAATCGGCAACGAGCGCAATGCGCAAAACGTTGTGCAAGGAATTTTAAAATAACATCAACCCAAAACACAGAAAAATAATATTTATGCATTCCTGCACGTGATAACTAATCGCTTGACAAGTTTTATATTAATCATCACACCTTTTTATCACAGACCTCAAACTTTAACGACAAGCCTTCATTTTAAACATACGAAGAAAAAATGATTTTGCAAATTTGAAGCGAATCAAACACAAAAATAAGTGTGAGCCATTACCACAAAATTCCTTAGCTGCCTTTCCAAAACTTTAGCCTATCTTCCTGCATTCAATCGAATACTCGCTTGAATGAAGCAACAATAATGAAAGATTATGAAATCTGGTTGATGATTACCCGTCACCTTGCCAAAGATGAAACCGAACAAGAAAAAGAAGTGTTTTTTCTTTGGTTACACCAAAACACCAATAACCAACTTTATTTTAACAAGGTAAAAAAACTGTGGGATGCCGAGGCTGAAGATGAAACAGGCACCACCGAACCACGAAAATTAACCATTATGGAGCGATTAACATTGCCCAATATTATTGATTTTATTTCCAAAAAAGCCCTTGGAAACATGATTGGTATTGCCGTTGGTTTACGGGTTTCTAAAACATTTACACATTCGGTTATAGAGCGCAGAAACATCAATAATTTATTTGGATTAGGGCATCGTAAAACAACCATTGTTAATGAAATTCCGCATTGGCTTCAAACCACTATCTCTATTATGGTTGGATACATTGCACTTGAAATTGTGCATTATTTTTTACAGAGCAAACAATTTATTGCTTTATGGAAAATGATGCAAAAGAAATTAACTCCTTATATAACCAAGCTGAAACAAAGTATTTAAGCTAAAAGTAATTGGTGGCTTAAAGAAAAAACACTTTAACAAACTCCTGCTCTTTAGCTAAACTAATTCCCAAAAAACATCACCATATCAAACAAACCACAACAACTTTTATATTTGCGCTTGATTAAGCCTTTAATTTAAATTAGGCGATAAAAATAATGAAGAAAATTATGGCTTCTGATTGGGCAGTTTGTGAAGAATGTAACGGACTAGGTAAAAAAAATCGTGTGATTAAAAACACCGCGAAAAAGCGTCACCATTCCTCATTAAATAATACCCAACCGGCTGAGGTTACTCCTACTAAATTTCATTTAGAAAACTGCTTAGCATGTGCTGGTAAAGGCATAATTCCTGCCGCCATCCCTACAGCTATACATGTAGAACAATACCCGCATGTGGCCATTATTGGTGGTGGAATTGGTGGTGTGGCATTAGCTTTAGCCTGTTTACATAGAGG
>JAGPCI010000041.1 GCA_018058165.1 Bacteroidia bacterium | reverse complement strand
AAATAATATTTACACCAAATTGTGTAGGCATTGACGAGATTAAAGAAGCAGTAGAATTAGGCGTGCATATTAACATAGATAACATAAGCATTTTAGAGCAATTTGGTGCAATTTATGGCAACTCTGTCCCCTGCTGTATTCGTTTAAACCCACATATTATGGCTGGTGGAAATAGCAAAATAAGCACTGGCCATATTGATAGTAAATTTGGAATTAGCATTTACCAACTACGCCATGTAGTGCGTGTTGTAAAATCAAACAATATGTTGATTACTGGCCTGCACATGCATACAGGTAGCGATATTTTAGATGCAGGAGTTTTTCTTCAAGGTGCCGAAATTTTATTTGATTGTGCTAAAGATTTTGCCGACCTAACTTTTATTGATTTTGGTAGCGGATTTAAAGTAGCCTACAAAGATGGCGATGTAACTACCGATATTGAAGAACTTGGGCAAGTACTTGGCAATAGGTTTTTAGAATTTTGTAAAGAATACGGCCGCGATTTAGAATTGTGGTTTGAACCCGGAAAGTTTTTAGTAAGCGAAGCGGGTTATTTCTTAGTTAAATCAAACGTAATTAAACAAACTACAGCAACAGTATTTGTTGGTGTGGATAGTGGCTTAAATCACCTAATAAGACCAATGTTATACGACTCGTACCATGAGATTGTAAACATTAGCAACCCAAGTGGCAAACAACGCATTTATACCATTGTTGGTAATATTTGCGAAACCGACACGTTTGGCTGGGACCGTAAACTTAACGAGGTTCACGAAGGCGATATTTTATGTTTTAAAAATGCCGGAGCTTATGGTATCACAATGGCCAGTAATTACAATGCACGTTTAAAACCAGCCGAAGTACTTATTTACCAAGGCAAAACACACCTCATTCGCCAACGCGAAACCATGGAAAACCTTACACAAAACGAAGTAGAATTTACTTTATAACACAAAAAGCCATCTCAACACAGGTGGCTTTTTTTATTAGGGCGTTTCCTTTTCCGTCCGCACAATTCCATCACACAAGGCCGGGCTATTACTGCAAGTCCGCGCTCGTTCCTCCCTGTGGGCTTTCCGTGCTATCCCTAACGCAAAATATAACTCTAACATTAAACTTATATCAACAAAAAAAGGCCGCCCATAAAGAGCAGCCTTATTCAAGTTAAATTACTATTTAAATCAAACCAACTAAATCATGGTTTTATTGGTATTTTAAAAATTTCCTTGATGATTTTATTGATAAGAACAAACTTATGCCAATACTATATTTCTACGATAACAAATATCCTCCAACAAAGGCATGCTATTTATGATATCAAACTTACAAAGTTTTGTTAAAATATTTTGCCACTCAGTTTCACTCATTTCAGGTTGGTAAGCATATTCTAATTCTTTAAACCACTGTAATGCATCAGCTTCTTTTATTCCGTAGCGCTGTGCTATTAGTTTTGGTGCATCGCTATTGTTTTTAAGTGTTAGGCAGCTTAAATTTACAATACTTAATATATCATTAAGCACCTTTTCATTATTGGCAATAAAAGTATCTGTGGCAGCCACAACAAAACAAGGCCAAGGTGTACTGCATTCACCAATTTGTTTAAATTCACCATTATCAACGTAAGGTTTTGTGGTAAACTTTTCCCACATAAACAATTGTGCAGTATTATCTGCCAAGGCTTTGCGTGCACCATCTAAATTACCTACCAAAACATAATCATCATTATTAATGGTTAGGTTATGGTTATTGGCATTTACTGCTGCCATTAAATGCGAACCAGATTTATACCTACTAATGGCATATTTATTACCCTGCATTTGGGCAATGGTATTAATGTTACTTTTTGCATTTACAAATATGCCCCAGCGCAATGGAGAGTTTACATAAAACTGTACAACTCTGCTTGGGTTGCCTTGCATTATTTCACTTACAACACCTTCTGTTAATGCAATTGCAATGTCATACTCATTATCTTGTAATGCCTTGCACATTGCACCTGTGCCGCCTGGCACATCATTCCAAATAATATTAATACCTTTTTGTTTAAACCAACCTAGTTCTATTGCTAAATGCCAAGCTAAATTAAAATGCTCTGGTACACCTCCTACTCTTACATTAATCATAATGCAATATTAACCAATTAAAGCCCAAAAGAGTTTAACCCAAATTAATAAATAGAAGATTTGAAAAATCGAACTACTTGATTTAGTTGGGTTAATACCGTGCCGAAGCCTCGGCAAATAAAATATTAGCAGTTTTGCATAAAACTGATTTACAATTTCTTTATCGATCATGCATTTCCAATGCGTAATTTGGATTTAACCTAACCAGTAATTTAATATCAAATAAATTTTACAAAAAAACAAAGGCCTTTTGAGTAAACAAAAAGCCTTTTAAATGTATATTTTGATGTGGATTATTCCCACTCAATTGTTGCAGGTGGTTTTGAGCTTATGTCATAAACTACGCGATTAATTCCTTTAACACGGTTTATTATTTTGTTTGAAACATCTGCTAAAAACTGGTATGGTAAATGACTCCAATCAGCAGTCATACCATCAACACTTGTTACTGCCCTTAAGCAAATTACATGCTGATAGGTACGTTCATCACCCATAACCCCTACACTTTGCACAGGTAAAAATATAGCACCAGCTTGCCAAACTTTATCGTAAAGATTTTGCACTTTTAATTCGTTAATAAAAATGGCATCTGCTTCTTGTAAAATATCTACTTTATCTTGGGTTATTTCTCCTAAAATACGAATAGCCAAACCAGGACCAGGAAATGGATGACGGCCCAAAATTACCTGGCTAATACCCAATGCTGCACCAACCAAACGAACTTCGTCTTTAAACAACATACGTAATGGCTCAACAATTTTAAGGTTCATTTTTTCGGGCAATCCACCTACATTATGGTGAGATTTTATAGTTGCCGATGGACCTTTTACACTTACCGACTCAATAACATCTGGGTATATAGTTCCTTGTGCCAACCACTTAACATTGGTATTTTTTTGTGCCTCTTCATCAAAAACTTCAATAAAAACACGGCCAATGGCTTTACGTTTTGCTTCAGGCTCAGTAATTCCTTTTAATTGACTTAAAAATTTATCGCGAGCATTAACTCCAATAACATTAAGTCCCATGCCTTTGTATGCTTCTAAAACTTGCTCAAATTCATCTTTGCGCAACAACCCGTTGTCAATAAAAATACCAGTTAGGTTATCGCCAATTGCATGATGTAATAACACAGCTGCAACCGAAGAGTCTACTCCACCAGATAAACCAAGAATAACTTTATCGTTTCCTAATTTTGCTTTTAAATCGGCAGTTGTTGCTTCTATAAAATGTTCTGAATTCCAGTTTTGGCTTAAACCTGCAATATCTTTTACAAAGTTTTCTAAAAGTGTTTTGCCATCATCGCTATGCGTAACCTCTGGATGAAATTGAATGGCATATGTTGGTTCACCTTCTATTTTAAAAGCGGCTACTTTTACATCGTGTGTACTGGCAATAATATTAAAGTTGCTTGGAATTTCTGTGATGGTATCTCCATGACTCATCCAAACTTGTGAGTTGATATTTATGTTTTTAAACAACCTATCATCACTAACCATACTTAACTGTGCACGGCCATATTCACGTATTTTTGATGCCATTACTTTGCCTCCATTACTCTGGGCTAAATATTGCGCACCATAACAAACACCTAACAATGGATACTTACCTCTTATTCCGCTTAAATCAATAGCAGGTAAAAGTCCGTCATTTACCGAGTATGGACTTCCTGAAAGAATAACAGCTTTTACATCTGCATCAAATTCAGGCAAGTGTGTACAAGGATAAATTTCAGAATAAACGTTTAGTTCACGTAATCTGCGGGCGATTAATTGGGTGTATTGCGATCCAAAATCGATGATAAATACTTTTTCTTCCATAAATGTGCCGCAAAATTAAACTTTTGATTGAGGTTATAAAATAAAGTTGTTTAACAGTTAAACACATCTACCAATCTTAGTAAATCAGGGTTAAGGTGTTTTGTTTTATTTATGGCATCATCAAACGATGTTAATGCTACCACATTATTGCGTAAACCTACCATTTTATTGGTTTCGCCACTTAATAATGCATTAACTGCTGCGTTACCTAACCGAGAAGCCAAAACCCTATCATAAGCAGATGGCGACCCACCGCGCTGTATGTGACCCAATATGGTTACCCGCGCTTCAAAATCGGGCTTAATCGTTTTTAAATGTTCTACTATTTGCATTGCGCCACCGTGCTCTTCGCCTTCGGCCACAACAACAATACTAAATGCTTTTTTACTTCGGGTTTCGCCACAAAACAAATCAAGCATTTTGTGCCAATCTTCAGCCGATTCTGGAATTAAAATACTTTCGGCACCACCTGCAATACCCGCTGCTAATGCAATGTACCCTGCATGACGACCCATTACTTCAATAAAAAACACCCTATCGTGAGAGTCTGCTGTATCTCTAATTTTATCAATTGCTTCTACCGCTGTATTCACTGCCGTATCAAATCCAATTGTAAAATCGGCACCATATAAATCATTGTCAATTGTACCTGGTGCTCCAATACAAGGTATTCCATACTCTTCATAAAGAATTTTTGCTCCTGCAAACGAGCCGTTGCCACCAATACAAACTAAACCTTCAACTCCATTTAGTTGTAAGTTATCAAATGCACGTTTTCTACCTTCGGCAGTCATAAACTCCTTGCTTCGTGCAGTTTTTAGCATGGTACCGCCACGTTGTATAATATTACTAACCGAGCGTGCATTTAATGGTACAAAATCATTATTTATCATACCATTGTATCCTCGTTCAATACCTACAATTTCTATATCGTTATAAATAGCTGTACGCACTGCTGCCCTAATACAAGGATTCATACCTGGAGAATCTCCACCTGAAGTAAAAACTGCAATCTTTTTCATGGGGTGAAGATAAAAAATAAAAGCCGCCATGCAATTAAGCAAGGCGGCTTTTAAAAAAATTTTATAGTTAATTATTTTTGAACTACACCATCAAAATCGATACGTGTATCAGTAGTAGTAGAACCTGCAGTAGAAGCGATTTTTAATAAACCAACTTTACCTTCGTTTGTTTTGAATAAAACTAAATCGTTAGCTTTTAAATCTGTTACTGTTTTGCTGTAAGTTTTACCATCAGCAAATAACAATAAATCTTTATCAGAAAGACTAGCTTCGATTGAAGCGTAGTTAACTAAACCTGTTACTTTTAATAAACCAGTTACTCTAGTATTTTCAGTTGTAGAAGTCCAGAAAGAAGATAAACCAGAGTATAGCGTATGCATAACAGCATCATCTAAGCTACTAAAAGTAAATTTGTTAGTTTGTCCGTAATAGAAAGCGATATCAATATTGTTCTTTAATTCTGCGTTTGAACCAGCAGTAGCTTCATCGTTAGACAAAGTAGTGAAAGTTTTTAAGTTAGCAAAATGCTTGTTATTAGCATCACCTTGACCAAACAAAGTAATAGGAACACCAGCAGTAGACTCAGTAAAACCAATAGCTTTAACTGTAGCAGTATAAGTTTTAGTTTGTGCAGTTCCTTTATCACCAGTTAAAGTAATGCTGTATGTATTGATACCAACATCTTTAGTTTCGAAGAAAGTGCTTAAAGTATAGCTATAATCTGTACCGCTTAATTTTTCATCTAAAATTGTAGTAATACCAGAAGTACCAGCAATAGCTTTAGTTATTTTAATTGATTTTAATGAGTTATCTGAGTTTCCTTTAGCAACAAATAAAATGCTGATAGAATCAGACACAAAGTGTGTACCAGTTGCAGTAGCAGGAACCATTGTAAGTTCTACGTCTTTTACATCTTCATCAGTAGTACAAGATGTTAGTACAAATGTTGATGCAACAAATAGCATCATAATCGTTTTCATTACTTTTTTCATGTTTGTTTAATTAATGTGGTGCAAAAATAGTATTTTTCTTTTGTTTTAATATTAAAATTTAATTTTCGTCAGTAAATTCCGTTCTTTCGTAGCTTTCACGGGTAAACTCGTCAAAGTTATACTCGGGCATAAGCTCTGTTTTAACATGATTAACGGTTTCCGTTAATGCTTCTAAAAACTTATTAAAGTCTTCTTTATACAAAAAGATTTTATGTTTTACGAAACTTCCATCTTCAAAACGTTTTTTACTTTCGGTAATGGTAATAAAGTAATCATTACCTTTTGTTGATTTAACATCAAAGAAATAAGTTCTTTTTCCTGCCCTGATTTTTTTGGTAAAAATCTCTTGTTGATCGCCTGTTCTAAAATCCTCCATTGTTAATGCAGCTTTCGTAATTATTTGGTATGTTATTAATAAAAGTTTGGCTAATTTAAATGATGTTGGTTACATTTCAAAATTATTTATAAAAACATCTGCTGTATTTTCGCTAGCTTAGATTAGTTCACCCCTAAAAATACCTTACTAATCAATCATTTGGCTTTGATATAACTCGGCATAACTGCCATTTAAAGCCAATAAATCAGTATGATTGCCTTGCTCAATTATTTGCCCATCATCTAAAACCAAAATTTGATGCGCATCTTTAACTGTTGATACCCTATGGCTAATTATAATTGCCGTTTTGTTTTGCATAATTTGTTTTAGATTAGCTAAAATTTCAGCTTCTGTTTTGGTATCAACCGCAGATAAACAATCATCTAAAATTAGCAAGTCAGGGTTTTTAATTAAAGCACGAGCAATTGAAACCCGCTGTTTTTGTCCGCCAGATAAAGTAACACCACGTTCACCAATTTCTGTATCCAAACCAAGTTTAAAACCTTCAATACTCGCTTCAAGTGCTGCTTGTTTAACAGCCCATTCTACCCTGTTTTTTAAGCCTGTTTCGTTACCCGTTAATCCAAACGAAACATTATTTGCAATGGTATCGCTAAATAAAAACACATCCTGTGGTGCATATCCAATTTGCTGTTTATATTCTGTAAGGTTAATCTCCTTAATATTATTGCCATCAATTAATATTTCACCATTATTTACATCCATAATACGTAATAGTAACTGCACCAAGGTGCTTTTACCACTCCCGGTAGTGCCCAAAATGGCCAATGTTTGCCCTTTAGGTAGTGTGATGTTTATATTTTTTAATGCATAGGCTGTTTTGCCTTCGTAACAAAAACTTACATTTTTAAATTCAATACTGCTATTAAAAGTAAAAGGCTGTGTTGATGGATTTACAATTTCGGGCGAAGTTTGCAAAAACTCATTTAAACGCTCTTGCGAAGCTGCCGCGCGTTGCACCAATGAAGATGTCCAACCTAAAGAAGCAACAGGCCAAGTAAGTAAGTTTACATAAATAACAAACTCCGTGATATTTCCTATTGTAATTTCGCCACGTAACACAAACATTCCACCTAAAAATACTGTAATTAAAGTACTCATGCCTGTTAAAAAAAGCATAAGTGGAAAAAACGTTGCATCAACTTTGGCAAGACTTAAACTGCGTTTTTTGTATTCAAGTGCTTCCTCCTCAAATTTTGTTCTAAAATCTGTTTCAGCTCCAAAAGCTTTTATTACCCTAATACCGCTAAAAGTTTCTTGCGCAATTCCTGTTACTATAGAAAGTTGACTTTGAATTGCATCACTTCTTTTATTTATTATGTTATTAACCTTAAAAATAGCATATGATAAAATTGGCAAAGGCAACAAAACATAAAGAGCCAACTCTGCATGTACCGCAAACATTATGGGAATTACTACTAAAAAAGTTGCAATTAAATTGGTAAAATACATCACCGCAGGACCAATGTACATGCGCACCCTACCTACATCTTCGCTTATTCGAGCCATTAAATCGCCCGTAGTATTTTTGCGGTAAAATGAAGGCGACAGCTTTTGGTAATGGTTAAATACTTCGTTTTTTAAATCAAACTCAACAAGTCTGCTCATTACAATAATACTTTGGCGCATTAAAAACATAAAAAAACCACGTAACAAGGCAAAAACTATAATTAGAATAGTAAATAAAGCAACAGTTTTACCCACATTTTGCGCAATTAAATTTTGTAGGGTTGATGTGGTAAATAATTTATAAACAGATAAATTTTCTACTAATAAATCTATTGCTAATCCAACAGCTTTGGCTGGGAAAGCCGAAAACAGATTGGAGATAATTACGAATAACATACCGAGAATTAATCGGTAACGGTATTTATAAAAGTATTTATTGAGGTGTTTTAGCGATTTCATCTAATATTTGAGTTAACAAAGCAACAAAAAAAATCAGTAGTAAAAACATCTAATTAATTTAAAATTCCCATACCAATCCTTAATCATCAGTATATTATTGTGTAAATTATGAAAAAAGAAAATTTGGATTACTTTTGCACCACTTTTTTAACTTAAAAAACAAAGCAAAATTATGTCAACAAACCAAATGGCTGAAGCCACACAAATCGACATTTTTTCACAATTACAAGCCCATAACCACGAGCAAATAGTTTTTTGCCAGGATAAACATACTGGATTAAAAGCAATTATAGCTGTACACAATACAGTTTTAGGTCCAGGTTTAGGTGGTACTCGTATTTGGAATTACACCAATGATGCTGAAGCTATAAATGATGTTTTACGCTTATCAAGAGGTATGACATACAAAGCTGCTATAAGCGGATTAAACTTAGGTGGAGCTAAGGCAGTAATTATTGGCGATGCAAAAACAATCAAAACAGAAGCGTTAATGCGTAAATTTGGTCGTTTTGTAGAAAACCTTAACGGGAAATACATAACCGCTGAAGATGTGAATACGACTACCCGCGATATGGAGTATGTGAACATGGAAACCGACCACGTTGTAGGCTTACCTGAAAGCATGGGCGGTGGAGGAGATCCTAGCCCGGTTACTGCGTATGGTGTTTACATGGGACTTAAAGCTGCTGTTAAACATGCGTTTGGAACAGAAAGCCTAAATGGTAAAAAAGTAGCCGTTCAAGGAATTGGCAAAGTAGGTGGACATTTATTAGAGCACTTACATAAAGAAGGTGCTAAACTATTTATTACCGATATTAACGAGGAAATGTTAGCCAAATACAGTAAAGAGTTTGGTGCAACTGTGGTAAAAGGTAGCGAAATTTATGGTTTAGATGTGGATGTATTTGCTCCTTGTGCTTTGGGCGCAATTTTAAATACTGAAAACATTAGCCAATTAAAAGCTAAGGTTGTTGCAGGTGCTGCAAATAACCAATTAGCAGATGAAGATATACATGGGCCAATGTTAGTTGAAAAAGGTATTGCTTATGCCCCAGATTTTTTAATTAATGCTGGTGGTTTAATAAATGTTTACCAAGAACACATTGGATACAACCGCGAAACGGCATTGCGTAGTACTGAACATATTTTTGATGTTACTTCTGATATATTTAAAGTAGCAGCCGCAAAAAACATACATACACAAAAAGCTGCAATGGAGTTAGCAGAAAAACGTATCAACGATATGTTGCACGTTGGTTCTACTTACTAACAACAAGTTGTAATAATTTTTTTAGTAATGTCGGGTTATTATTTTGTAACCCGACATTCTTTTTTACTTTTGCACCACATTATTACAAGGTTCTTTAAATGTTTAACAGAAGATTTTTGCGTATTAAGGTATTTCAGGCATTATACGCCTACTACCAGGACGAGCAAGCTAACAGACACTTACACGAAAAAAACTTAACCAAAAGTTTAGCTAAAACGTATGAGTTGTACATTTTTTTACTGGCAATGCCCGCTGCTTTCCGTCATTTTGTATCGCTTGAGTTAGAAACGCAAAAAGCTAAATACATTCCTGTTCCCTCACAAATTACACCACTTGAAGCATTAATTAATAATAAAGCCATTATTTTATTAGAAGAAAATAATCATTTGGTTGAACAAATTAAACTACACAAAGCACATTGGAGTAACAACAAAGATTTATTTAAGCACTTATTTGCGTTGCTTAAAAAAAATGAGGTGTTTATTAAATATGCCGAAAAAAGTGAGCACACATTTTTTGAAGACAAAAGTGTTATTCTTGAAATGTTTGAACTTTTTGTAGCAGATAGCGAAGACTTTAACAACTATGTTGAAGACCGTTTTATGAATTGGGAAGACGACCAAACAATGGTTTATTCGCAGTTGTTAAAAACAATATCAGCACTTAAAGAAAATGCTACGGGTAATTTATTGGCTACCGAAGATACCAATGAAGAGGATGAAACATTTTTAAAAGAACTTTTTAAACGTACCGTTAATTACCAAGACGAACTTACAGGATATATTAGCGCCAAAACTAAAAATTGGGATGCCGATAGACTTGCAGTGGTTGACTTAATGTTAATGCGCATGGCATTGTGCGAAATGTTGCATTTTCCCTACATTCCGGTTAAAGTAAGTATTAACGAATATTTAGAGTTGGCCAAACTTTACTCAACCCCAAATAGCCATGGTTTTATTAACGGTGTGCTAGATAAGGTTAACCAAGAAATGAAACAAGATAATAAATTAAACAAGTTAGGCCGTGGCCTTGTTGAATAAAATATTACTATGAAAAAACTACTTTTAACAACAATAAGTTTAGGTGTATTATTGGTTAGTTGCAATAACAACAACAGCGATAAACTACCTGCAAGTATTATTAACATTGATGCAACAGCTAACGGAACTGATGCACAAAACAATGCCGATAAGCCCGAAATTACTTTTGATGAAACCACGCATAATTTTGGAGTAATTAAAGAAGGCGAAAAAGTATCATACAGCTTTAAGTTTAAAAACACAGGCAAAAGCGACTTACTTATTGTAAGCGCAAATGCTAGCTGTGGCTGTACTGTACCCGAATACCCTAAAGGAATTATTAAACCAGGCGAAGAAGGTTTTGTAAAAGTAGTTTTTGATAGCAAAGGAAAAGTAGGTGTATTTGAAAAAACAATAACCTTAACTTGCAATACCGAAATTAGAGAAACGGTTTTAACAATAGCTGGTGAGGTTGTAGAATAAAAACTTATTATTTAAAACATTAACAACAAATAACAATGACAAACATTTTATTAATGATGGGCCAACAAGATGGTGGCGGAGGAATTGGAAGTTTTCTTCCTTTAATTTTAATTATGGTGGTATTTTATTTCTTTATGATTTACCCACAAATGAAAAAAACTAAAGCGCAAAAGAAATTTAGAGAAGCTTTAGCCGAAGGTGATAAAGTAATTACATTAGGTGGTGTGCATGGTAAAATCGAGAAAATGGACGATACTACTTTTATTATTAATAGCGAAGGTACTCGTTTACGTATCGATAGATCTTCAATTAGTATGGAAGCAAGCCAAGCGCTTAATGCGCCTAAAAAGGAAGAGAAGAAATAACATTACTTTACAAAAAACATTTGAGGCCGTTAGTTTTAATAATTAACGGCCTTTTTTTATTCAAGATTATCCATTAAAAAAATATATTACCGCTAATTAAATTTGGTTTTGATTTGATTTTTGAATTTGTTAGCTTACACCCATAAATGTAATAACTATGTTCCGTAAAATATCATTAGTTACCCAAAGAGAATTTATTACCCGAGTTAGAAAAAAATCATTTATTATAATGACTTTGGCCGCACCAATGTTAATTGTATTATTTTATGGTTTGATATTTTATTTTGCCATTAATAAAGATATTGGCGCCACTAAAAAAAGTATTTACGTAAGCGACCAAAGCGGTAACTATTTAGGCAAGCTAAAAACCAGCGAAAGCATGGAGTTTACTTATGGTTATGTTGAGCCCGGTAAACAACAACAATTTTTAAATGATGAAAACTATTACGCCTTACTAGATATACCCAATACAACACCCGATAGTTTAAAAAAGGTTTCGTTGTATTCAAAAGATCAAGCTGGTTTAGGTACTGTAATGTATATTGAAAAACAGTTAGACACAGAGCTAAAAAACACATTACTTAAAAACAATGGAATTGATGCAGAAACGTTGCAGAAAATAAACAAAACAAACATTACTGTTAAAACCATAAAAGTAACCGACAAAGGTTTAGAAAGTGGCAATGTAGGCGCAAGTACAGCACTTGGTTATATTGGTGCAATAATGATTTACATGTTTATATTTATTTATGGTGTGCAAATTATGCGTGGTGTTATCGAAGAGAAATCAAACAGAATTGTAGAAGTAATTATATCATCAATAAAACCATTTGAATTAATGATGGGAAAAATATTAGGTATTGCCTTAGTTGGCCTTACCCAATTTACCATTTGGGTTTTAATTGTGAGCATATTTGGAAGTGGTGTTTCGGGCGCTATAATGAGCAATATGGGTATTTCTCCTGATGCACAACAAGCATTAACAGAAGGTTCGCAAGCTGCATCAAACAGCGAGATTGGAGATATCATACAAGCATTGGCTAATTTTAACTTTGTATATTTTATTGGCATGTTTTTGTTTTATTTTATTGGTGGTTATTTATTTTACGGAGCATTGTTTGCCGCAATTGGTTCGGCAGTAGATAACGAAACCGACACACAACAATTTATGTTGCCTATCACCATGCCTTTAATATTTGCATTGGTAATTGCGCAAAGTGCCATTACTGCAAACCCAAATGGGGCATTAGCCTTTTGGTTATCTGTAATTCCGTTTACTGCACCTGTAGTAATGATGGTGAGGTTGCCCTTTGATGTGCCAATTTGGGAAGTTGTTACATCCATGGTTTGTTTGGTTGCTGGGTTTATTTTTACAACCTGGATTGCCGGACGAATTTACCGTATTGGTATTTTAATGTATGGCAAAAAACCAAGTTATAAATTAATAGCAAAATGGCTATTTAGTAAAGATTAGTAAAAGCAATATATTCGCAAGGTGCGCAACCCAAATTTAAATACAGAAGACGAAAACTTAACTGGCCCCGAAAAGGATTTTGAACGCGTATTGCGTCCACAAACTTTTAGCGATTTTACAGGCCAAGAAAAGATACTAGCAAACTTACGGGTTTTTGTGCAAGCCGCTGTTCAACGCGAAGAAGCATTAGATCATGTGTTATTGCACGGCCCTCCAGGTTTGGGTAAAACTACCTTATCGTATATTATTGCGCAAGAGTTAGGCAGCAATATTAAAACCACATCAGGACCCGTTTTAGAAAAACCAGGTGACCTTGCTGGCTTACTTACTAACCTCGAAAAAGGAGATGTGCTTTTTATTGATGAAATACATAGATTAAGTCCGGG
>JAGPCI010000040.1 GCA_018058165.1 Bacteroidia bacterium | reverse complement strand
GACCCTCAAAAAGCATTTGCCATTTTAGCCATCGATGCATTTATGGACATGGGCCGAACCTCCGTAAACCTAATAGGAAACTGCCTTGCAACTTATGTTGTAGCTAAATGGGAAGGCGAAGTTTAATTACTAAAACTTGGGCGTGCCCCGCCTTCAATGGGCGGGTCGGGCTATGCGCTTCAAGTCCTCGCTCGTGCCTCACTGTGGTCTTTCCGCTGCTATCCCTCACGCAAAATTCTCGTAAGTAATTTAAATTCACTTTCATTAGCAATTTACCAGCCTGCTCGAGTAAGCCTTGGGTTTGTTTTACTAATTGTAATTATTTTTAGCCCAAACTAAAAAATAATTTTACAATGGTAATGCCGATGCTACATGAAAATAGTTCAAAGAGGCTCGAGCCGAAATTGGACTGTATTGAATGTGCTTTTGGTATTAAAGCGTGGCGCTTGTATCGAGAGTAGGAGTTGTTTAACATTCCGCATTCTCGATACAATTGCTCCAACACACAGGCCTTTCAGCAATCACTCGAACGGGCTGAAACTTTCAATAGATATTACCAGCCTGCTCGAGTAAGCTTTGGGATGGCCATAGCGTTGCGCTTGTATCGAGAGTTGGAGTTATTAAAATAAAAAAATACTTCTTTTAATGTATCCTTTCTCCTGTCGGAGTCATGTTTCTCATTATTTCAGCTTCGCCATCTAATATTTCTTGCCAGCGTTTTTTTACGTAGTCTTTGCCTTTGTATTCTTCGGCCAATTCAATAAAAGTAACATAATGTCCGGCTTCGCTTACCATAAACTCGTGGTAAAATTCACGTAAATCAGGGTCTTTCATGTTTAACGATAATACCCTAAAACGCTCGCAACTTCGGGCTTCTATCATGGCCAATAACAATAAACGTTCTGCTACTTGTTCGTTTCTATCTCCACCACGTGTAATTAGTTTCATCAACTCATTTACATATAAATCTTTGCGCTGTGGGCCAAATTTAAAACCACGTTTGTCAAGTTCTTTTAGCACTTTTCTAAAATGGCCCCACTCTTCGGCAACAATTGCTGTACACGTTTTAACCATTTTTTCAAACTCAGGATATTGTACAATAAGCGAAATTCCTGTGGTAGCAGCCTTCTGCTCGCAATAAGCATGGTCTATTAATACTTCTTCAAGCGATTTTTCTGCTGCATTTGCCCATCTTGGGTCGGTGGCTAATTTTAGTCCTAACATGCCGCAAAACTAATCATTACCTTAAATTTTTGACTATTTACCTATTGTTGTTTACTTAACTACTTGTTTTATAGTAAATCAACTAAAAATATGGCAAACCTGTTTTTATAGTGCAATACCTACCTAAAAAATTGATACTTTTGCACGCTGTTTTTATAAGCAAAATTATATACACATGGATAGAAATTCGATGATTGGCCTTGGGTTGATATTTGCAATCTTGGTAACATTTGCCTGGATTAATCAACCTAGTGAAGGCGAACTTAAAGCACTTAAATTACAAAAAGATTCGATTGTAAATGTACAGTTACAAAAAGATAGTGCTGTACGCGCCCAGCTTGCCTTAAATACTGCAAAAGATAGTATTCAAGTTATTGATAGTGCTGCAATTCAACAATCTTATGGTACTTTTGGTAGTGCAGCATTGGGTAAAGAAGAGTTTACTACTTTGCAAAATGAAGAATTGTTGTTAACCTTTAGCAACAAAGGTGGTGCACTTAAAAAAGTAATATTAAAAAAACAGAAAAAATACGATGGTACTGAGTTGATACTGTTTGATGGTACCAACGAAGAATTAAACTACAGCTTTAAAACCAATAATGGCAAACAAATAAATACAAGCGATTTATACTTTACACCGCAACTTGCTGCAGATGGTAAATCGTTAAGTATGGTAATAAATGTTGGTCCAAATCAATACATCGAACAACGGTATTCATTAACCGAAACCGATAATTTATTGGATTACCAATTTAATATGGTTGGCCTTGATAAGCAAGTAGCTGCGGGCACTAATTTTATTGACATGAGTTGGGTTGCTAAAATTCGCCAACAAGAAAAAACGTTTGATGCCGAACACAGAACCACCACTGTTTATTATAAAACCTCTGCCGAAGAGCCAGATTACATTTCAGAAACCAAAGCAGAAGCGGTTGATTTAACTTCACCAGTAAAATGGATTTCGTTTAAACAACAATACTTTAATGCAAGCTTAATAGCCGATAAAGAATTTGCCAGTGCAAAAGTTGAGACAAAAGATGATGAAACCAAACAATACATAAAACAATTAAGTGCTAATTTAATTGTACCTTATAATCATACAGCAAACGAATCGTTTGGTATGAAATTTTACTTTGGTCCAAACCATTTTAAAACCTTAGAAAAATTAGACATGCACCAGTTGGAGCGCATTGTTCCTATGGGTTGGGGTATTTTTAGATGGGTAAATAAATACTTAACAGTTAATGTATTTTATTTTTTAAGCCAGTACATTACTAGTTTTGGTTTGATTATTTTCTTGTTAACATTAATCATTAAAACCGTATTGTTTCCGCTGGTTTATAAGTCGTATTTATCTACCGCTAAAATGCGTGTTTTAAAACCCGAATTGGATGAAATAAAAGCAAAGTTTGGTGATGATATGACCAAAATACAGCAAGAAAACATGAAGATGTACCGCCAGGCTGGAGTAAATCCGTTGGGTGGGTGTATACCTGTATTGTTGCAAATGCCAGTTTTGGTAGCTATGTTTCAGTTTTTTCCAAGCGCATTTGAGTTACGCCAGCAAGCATTTTTATGGGCACCAGATTTAAGCACTTACGATAGTATTTTCGACTTTGCTTTCCATATTCCTGGATACGGTAGCCATGTGAGTTTATTTGCATTGTTAATGACAATTTCATCAGTAGTTTATGCAGTTTATAACAACGAACAAAGTGGTATGACAGGCCAAATGAAATGGATGAGTTACTTTATGCCAGTTATTTTCTTGTTTATGTTAAACAGTTTTGCAGCAGGTTTAAATTACTACTATTTTGTAAGTAATATATTTACCATTGGTCAGCAATTAATAATACGCAGTTTTGTTGACGACTCTAAAATGCACGCACAAATTCAAGAAAACAAAAAGAAACCAGTAACTAAAAGTAAGTTTCAGCAAAAGCTTGAAGAGATGGCTAGCGCAAGAGGAGCCGATGCTCAAAAACCAATTAAGAAAAAGTAAATACAACATATATTTTAAAACCGTCTTAAATGTAATTTAAGGCGGTTTTTTTATGCCTAAAAATGCACGACTTATCATTTAAAAAGTGTTTTCTTGTATAAGAAAATCATGAAGCTAACAGTAGCTTCAATGCGTAATTGTAATCTAATTTCCTTTGCGATCTTTGCGTCTTCTTTGCGCACTTGGCGGTTAGTAGTGTGTTTATTTATATAAGAAAATGATCAAGCTAACTGTAGCTTCAACTCATTACTCAACAATCATCCCTCAAAATCCTTCCCCTAATAAAGTAAACTCAACACTGGTAACCAAAACAATAATTCGGCAATTTTGCGGTAAAACAAGTGCGGTTTAAGTTTTTCACTATTTAAAAATATGAGGTAGTTTCCAGCAATAATCAAAAAATAAAATGCTGGTAAAGCAGGGTTATAAAAACTTAATCCAAAAGTAATAAATGCCAATAGAATTATGCTTGATAAGGTTATACCTTGAAATACAACAGTTCCTCTCGCAAATCCTATGGTTCTTATAAAACTGGTGTTGTTCATCTTTACATCAATCTCAAACTCGATAATGGAGCACAGCAATAAACTTTGGTAAGTAGCTAATAAAAATAGTATGTATAAATAAAATGCACCATCAAACCAAACCGAAAAAAAACTATAATACAATGGGTAAATAAAAATACAAGTGGCATAAATAAATGCTACCCCAAACTCTTTATTATTTATAATGTTTTTTGATTGCGGATTTAGTCGCACCAATAAAAGATGTATCATAATAAGCGCACACATGCAAATGCCAACTATTATTAATTCTTTATCAAAATAGGCAATTGTAAATGCGGCAATTGTAATAATAATAACTACTACTAAAGTGATAATTGCTGTTAAATGTTTTTTAATAAACTGGTGGCGTAGGGTAGGAAATTCTTCTTTGGTACGTATTACATCTACCAAATGATCTGTTAAGTATATTAACCAAGTACCCAATGGTAGCACAATATACCAAGCTTTTGGGGCGTTAATATTAAATCCATAACTAATGGCAAGCATATTACAAATAACACCGCCAACTACATCTAAACTTAAGTTGCAAAATATTTGATAATATTGCAAACACTTATTCTGTATAAAATTCATGTTTAATTACCTCATCAAATGTACCATAAGTTTATGGTTTTGTGTATTAGTTTTTACATCAGCACTGCATGCTCAAGAAAAGCCATATCGCGAGCCAAGCGGATTAAATAATTGGTATGTAGAGTTAGGTGGAGCGGCTTTTTTGTACTCTTTAAACTACGAAAAAGTTTTGTACAAAAGTACCAAGCTTGGTTGGGTTGGTAGGGTAGGTGTGAGCTACAATTTTATGGGAGGTAGATTTTTAAACAAAATCGACTTATCAAAAGGCGAAGTGCTTTCTCCGTTTACCACATCTATATTATTAGGCAGCCGCGAACGAAAAGAAAAGCTTGAATTTGGACTTGGTTTTACCTTAGTAAATAAAAGTGTAACCGAGCGCGAAATTGTGCCAACATTGGTATTAGGATTTAGGGTGGTAGAAACCAATAAAACTATTCTTAGAATTGGTTATACTCCATTTATTCGTAATAATAAATTCGAAAATTGGTTTGGTGTAAGCTTAGGTCGTAATTTTGGTACAAAATAAAAATGGTGTATTAATTCACTTAACACACCATTTTATAACCTAGGTTTAAAAGTTTGTTACCACTTTCCGTCACCATCAATTAAATTACCTAAGCCACCTAAAATACTACCTTCTTCTTTACGGCCTGAGGTTCCATACGCCAATAATCGGCCTGCCAATCGGCTAATAGGTAAGGTTTGAATCCACGCTTTTCCTGGGCCAGATAAGGTTGCAAAAAACACACCTTCGCCACCAAATAAGGTATTCTTAATTCCGCCTACAAATTGTATATCGTAATGTACATCATGTGTAAATGCAACCAAACACCCAGTATCAACTTTTAGCATTTCGCCTGGTTCAAGTTTGCGCTCAATAACATGCCCACCACTATGCACAAAGGCCATTCCATCGCCCTCAAGCTTTTGCATAATAAAACCTTCGCCACCAAATAAGCCGGTGCCAAGTTTACGCTGAAATTCAATGCCAACACTTACTCCTTTTGCTGCGCATAAAAACGAATCTTTCTGACAAATTATTTTCCCACCTAAATGGTATAAATCCATTGCTATAATTCTACCAGGATATGGAGCTGCAAAACTCACTTGCTTTTTGTTGCTTCCCATATTGGTGTAGGCTGTCATAAATAAACTTTCGCCAGTTAAAAGTCTTTTTCCGGCCGAAAACAATTTACCCAATAATCCATTATTCTGGGTTGAACCATCACCAAAAATTGTTTGCATTTCAATGCCATTGTCCATCATCATAAAACTTCCAGGCTCGGCAACTACTGTTTCTTGTGGGTCAAGTTCAATTTCTACACATTGCATTTCGTTTCCTAAAATGCGGTAGTCTATTTCATGATTATCTATCATACGATTATGTGTTGTTTAAATTTTTTATCAAAAATAATTATGGCAAATATATTTCTGTTTAGCTAAAAAGCATGTGCCTCTCCAATACAATTAATTTTATAAAAATGGATATTTAGGAATGTCGTTTTTAATAAAATAAGCGCTAAAATCGTTGTTGTACTTGCAAAACTGCAATTCGTAACCATTAGTAATTACCAAATTGCTCACTTTAAGTTGTTTATTGTAAACAGCAGCTTGTAAAAAAGTAGCATCAGATAGTTTTACATCAGGAGCTTTACACTCGGCAAGTAAAAGTGGTTGGCCTTCGTTATCGTACACCAAAATATCAAACCTTTTTTGTAAACCATTTATTGTCAATCCTTTTTCAACTGCCATTAATGATGGTTTGCAGCCACATTGTTCAATTAAATAATGCACCAAGTGCTGCCTTACCCATTCTTCGGGAGTAAGTACAATAAATTTTTTTCTTATCAAATCAAAAATATAATTTCTATTTTCAACCTTTTTAAGCTTAAAATTGTATCGAGGAAAATTTAACTGCATTAATCAATAAATTACTAAGTAAATGGCTGCCGAAAATAGCTCAGATTTTAATAAAATACTATCAAGTATTAAATCAAGAAAATTTGCACCTATATATTTTTTATATGGAGCCGAGCATTATTACATTGACGAGATAAGCAATTTCGCTGAAAATAATATTTTAAATGAAGCCGAACGTGGCTTTAACCAAACAGTATTTTATGGTAAAGACGTTGAAATAGAGACGTTAATTAATACAGCAAAACGTTTTCCGATGATGGCCGATTACCAAGTTATTATTGTTAAAGAAGCACAAAATATAAAAGAACTTGACGGGTTAGAAGCATATTTTGAAAAACCAGTTCCCAGTACTATTTTAATTTTTTGTTATAAAAAGGAGAAGTTAGATAAGCGCACCAAAATTTACAAATGTTTAAGCAAGCATGTAGTTTTTGAGTCGAAGAAACTTTACGATAACCAATTACCAGCTTGGATTGAACAATATTTAAAGGGCAAAGGATTTAATATTAGCTCACGAAGCGCAAGTTTAATTGCCGAAAGTTTAGGTAGTGATTTAGGGAAAATTGCCAACGAATTAGAAAAGTTGATGATTAATAAGGAAGGTGATACCCAAATTACCGATACCGATGTAGAGCTAAAAATTGGCATAAGTAAGGAGTTTAATATTTTTGAATTGATAGGAGCTGTTGCCCTTAAAAATAGCGCACGTGCTATGTTTATTGCCCATCACATGAGTAAAAATAAAGACTTTAGCATTATTGCTGCGTTAATAAATCTGAATAATTTTTTTAGTAAAACTTACATGGTAAAGCAAAGTAATTCTAAAGACGCTGGACAGTTGCAGCGTAAGTTCGCGTTAAATTTTTATCAATTAAAAGATTATACCAATGCTGCTAGTAAATATAGTGCAGATGAACTTGAACGTGCAATTAGAATTATGCATGATTACGATTTAAAAAGTAAAGGTGTGAATAATGCATCTACTTCGCCCGATGAATTATTAAAAGAAGTTTTGCTTAAGATATTATAAGTAGTCCCTTCGCCACATTTCGCTTTTTTACAATTGTTTATTTATCACCAATGGTAGTTTAGGTTTGATGCCCTTACTTTAAATAAACACAAATAAAGTACACCCTTCTATTTAGAAGCACTATTTTTTCGAATAAAAATAACTGAAAGTGTTTGGGTTAAAAAGCCATTAGCGAATAAGTGAACGCCCAATAAATTCTATTTCTATATTGTTACCCACTCACCAAATAAAAAGTATTTTGCAATGGGTAAAACATTATTATATTGCCTATTCGTTTTTTAAAAATATAATAACAGTATGGGGATATTTTCAACAAAAAACATTGCTAATTTACTAAAGGAGTCAGAAAGCCATCAGTTAAAACGTACACTTGGCGCTGGCAATTTAATTGGGTTAGGAGTAGGGGCAATTATTGGTGCAGGTTTGTTTGTTAGAACAGCAGCAGCAGCAGCCGAAGCTTCAGGACCTGCGGTAACTTTATCATTTATAGTAGCAGCAATTGGTTGTGCATTTGCAGGTATTTGTTATGCCGAGTTTGCAGCCATGATACCTATTGCAGGTAGTGCTTATGCCTATAGTTATGTTACCATGGGCGAGCTAGTTGCTTGGATAATTGGATGGGCTTTAATGATGGAATACGCCTTAGGTGCGGCCACGGTAAGTATAGCTTGGAGTGAATATTTAAACAACTTGCTTGGAGGGGCAATACCATATCAATGGTGCCATAGTCCGTTTGAAAGTTTACATCGTGTAACGGTTGAAAACTTAGCGCAAATTACGGCTTACAAACCAGAGTGGTTAAACCTAGTAAGAAACGGTGAGCTTATATTAACTGATGAGCAGTTTAGTGTATTACCACAAAATTTAACCAGTTTAGTTACTGTAACAAGTGGCTTCGTTAACCTTCCCGCATTAGTTATTTTATTGTTAATTACAGCCGTGCTTATTAAAGGTACGCAAGAAAGTGCAATGATAAATGCTATTATAGTGTTTGTTAAAGTGGCAATAGTAATAGTGTTTATTGTAATTGGTTGGCAATTTATTAAACCCGAAAATCATGTGCCATATTTAATACCCGAAGGAACATTAGGTCATGATGGATTTTTTAAGTGGGGTTGGGGAGGAGTACTTGGCGGTGCAGCCATTGTGTTTTTTGCTTTTATTGGTTTTGATGCAGTGAGTACAGCAGCACAAGAAGCCAAAAACCCAAAGCGTGATATGCCAATTGGTATTTTAGGTTCATTGGTTATTTGTACAATATTATACATTTTATTTGGCCATGTATTAACAGGTGTAGCAAACTGGCAAGAGTTTAAAACTACAGGAAAAGAAGCATCTGTAGCTTATGCCATACAAACATATATGCAAGGATACGAGTGGTTAGGCACTAGTGTATCAATTGCAATTTTAGCAGGTTTTAGCTCAGTAATATTGGTAATGTTAATGGGCCAAAGTCGCGTGTTTTTTAGTATGAGTAATGATGGATTAATGCCAAAAGCATTTAGCGAATTGCACCCAAAATATAAAACACCGTATAAAGCCAATATGATATTATTTGTGTTTGTTGGATTATTTGCAGCATTTGTACCAGGTAGTGTGGCAGGCGACTTAACAAGTTTTGGAACCCTGTTTGCCTTTGTGCTTGTAAGTGCTGGCGTATGGATTATGCGTGTAAAATCACCTGAAACAGAACGACCTTTTAAAACCCCATTAGTACCATTAATTCCTATTTTAGGCATTTTAGTTTGTGCTGGTATGATAGTAGCGCTAGACTACCAAACTTTAAAAGTAGCTGCAATATGGATGGCTTTTGGCTTATTGGTTTACTTCGCTTATGGAAAAAGAAACAGTAAACTACACAAAGACAATTTACCCAAAGAAGATTAATTAATACCGAAAGCACTTTCAATTTAGTCACAATTGGTACAACTTACTTATGAAGTAAAAAAGCCACGAAAAAATTCGTGGCTTTTTTTATGCGCAAAAACTATTGTGATTTTATGCCTTGTTCAATTCTTATACTTACAACTGTAAACGCTTTGGTTAACTTAACTCTTCTTATTACTTTTCTAATTTCATTACAAACACTAAATCGTCTGGTTCATTTAACCCAATTTGATGAGGTGGAATGCTAAATGAAATTTCATTGTACATAACTTTTTGCGCGTTTAGTTTCTTAGTTATTTTTAATTCTAAATTTACAAAAATGCCATTAAAATAACACTCGCCAACAATTGTATTTTCGTTTGCCGAAAGTTTTTCTGCACTTAAACGTTCGTTTGAGTTTGGATCAATAAGTGCTATACTCCAAATTTTATTAACAGCTTCTTCAAAGTAAGGTTCGGCATCTGCAGTTGGTGTTAGCTCTTGTACATTAAACTCCCACTTCACATTATTATTTACATCAAAATTTTGGTTGAGTATTGGAATGCTCAACACACATCCTGATCGGTTACTTGCTTGTGGCAGTATGTTTAGTTCTGTTTGAAAAACTAATAATGTTTGGGCTTGTAAATAGCAACCCATTAATGTACTTATAATTATAATTGAGAGTGTTTTTTTTATCATAGTATGTTTATTTATTTATTAAAGATGCAAGGTCGTCAGCAATTTTACTGGCCAACGCAATTCCCATTCCGTTAAGCCTAGTGCCAACCACTACATGTGGACTAACACGCTTAATCAATGGTGTTTTATCTTCGTTAAAAGCCATCACACCACTCCATTTACTTTCAATGGTAAATTTAGTATTGGGCAAAATCATTTCCTCTAAAAAAAAGTTAAGTTGGTTTTGTATACGTTCATTTAGCTCTAATTCTGTTGTTGTTTCTGTTTCTAAATCAATGTTTCTGCCACCACCAAAAATAACTCTTTTGCCAAAATTTCTAAAATAATAGTACCCTTCATCAAAATGAAAAATGCCAGAAAACTTTAAATCTTCTATTGGTGTTGTACATAGCACTTGTCCACGACCGGGAATAATTTCTTCATCAGGTAAAAACTGTTTAGTAAAAGCATTGGTGCAAATGGCAACTTGTTGTGCTTTAAATACTATTTCTTGGTTATTGTTTTTACAATACACTTTTGCACCTGTTGGAGTGTCTTCAATATGCGTTACATCTGTAGCTGTAATAACCCTTACTTGCAGAATTCCCGCATAGTTAAGCAATGTATTCATCATTTTGCCAGTATCTATTTGTCCTTCAAAAGGATTAAATACCATATCAGTTACCATTTCGCCATTAAAGCCAAATTGGTTGATAAATTGAGGTGCAATATAAAACACCTGCTTTTTAAAAATAGGTAGTAATAATTCGTTAAGTTTTGTAACTTTATCTGTACTACATCCACCATCGTTAAGCATTACTTCAAAGCCGCCATGATTAATGTAATCAATATGGTCGTCTCCTAGGCGCTTACGCAATAGGTATAATCCAATCCACCTATCTTCTATAAGTTTTAAGAAGTTTTCTTCGCCTAGTTTTTCGTAATCAGCCCATTTTTCGCTGTAAGAACCTATACATGCAAATCCTGCATTTTTTGTGCTTGCTCCAGTAGGTAATATTCCTTTATCAATAACCAATACTGTTGCTTTAGGGTTCTTTTCTTTTATTGCACATGCTGTGCTAAGCCCTGTAATACCAGCACCTACAACAATATACTGAAAGTTTACTAGCGAATTTGTTTCCCAAAAACTTAACATATGATTCCCCTTTTATAAATTCAAGATATACAATGTTTTCAAAAAAAAAAATTACACCTTAAAATGCTTGGCTAAATGGTAATTTACACAAGGCTTTTATTATTGAAATTAGCCTAATACTCCTTTTGTTAATGGATTGTTTGGGTGATGAAAATTGTAGGAGTGCGAGTAAAAATAATTTATGTAAAATAAAAAAAGCGCTTATAAAAGCGCTTTTTACTAGAGGTATTGAGCGGATTCGAACCGCTGTAGCAGCTTTTGCAGAGCTGAGCCTAGCCTCTCGGCCACAATACCTTTTAGAGTGGTGCAAATATACACTTTATTACAACTAAGCAAACTATCTAATTAATAATTTATTGGTTTTAACTTTATATTATGAGTATAAACAAATTAATTTGCACTAATTATTAATTAAAAGAACTAAAAATGAAAAAAGTAATTTATTTAGCCCTTGCATCACTAGCTTTTGCCTGCGGACAAACCACTAACACTGATACTACCACTGTTGCGGAAAGTGTAACTGCCGAAACAACTACCATTAATGCTGAAAATTTTGGAGATGTAATTACTGCTGATAGCGCAATTACTATTGAAGAAATGAAATCTTTAATGGGTGATAAAATGGAGATGAGTACAAAAATAATTGCTCCAGTTGATGCCGTATGCAAGAAGAAAGGTTGTTGGATGGAGTTAAAAGCAACCGATGGCACAAGTATGCGTGTAACGTTTAAAGATTATGGCTTTTTTGTTCCTAAAGATTGTGCAGGAAAAACGGCAATTGCAATGGGTGTAGCAAAAGTTGAAATAACATCTGTTGCCGATTTGCAAGAGTATGCAAAAGATGATGGTAAAAGTGCAGAAGAAATTGCTGCTATTAAAGAGCCTGTAAAAGAACTGGTATTTGAAGCCAATGGTGTTATTTTACAATAACATTAATAGCATGTTTAAACCAACACATAGGTTTTTTGTTTTGATGATGTCCATAGTTTTTATAGTGGCTTGTAATAACAATAATAATAATGGCTCCGATATTAAAGCAGCTCACCAAGATTCGTTGGCGGTGGCAGATAGCATAGGTGCCGAATGTAACACTACATCCACGCGTTATCCTAATAATGATAAACCTATGGCTTTAATGATGCGCCAAATGGCTGATAACGCACAAAAAATGAAGAATAAGATTGAAGCTGGTGTACTTGTGGATAGTACAGCGTTTCCATTTATTCGTTTTTATTTGGTAGAACCTACAGATCCCAATGTTTTGCAGCCTCAGTTTTTTGAAAATGCGCGTATGTTTCAATTATCATACAAAGACCTAATGAATGCGCCAATCCATAAGCAAAAAGAAATGTACACGTTATATATTAACCAATGCATAAATTGTCATCAAACATATTGCAGTGGTCCTTTAAAGCGTATTAGGAAACTAGTTATCAATTAAGGTATCTAAATAAAAAATCCCCGTTAATCAATTGACTAACGGGGATTTTTTTATATGAATATCCGTAAGCTTACCAGTAAAGTTTTTGCCGAAGATTTAGTGCAGAGTTCCGCAGAGAAAATAAAGAGGAGTTTGTTCGCAAAATTAGGAGTTCTGAGAAATCGGAAGCGGAGTTGATTCCTTCGGAACCTTTAGATTTCACGGATCACATTTAAAAAGTGGTGAGTTATTAAAACTTAAAGTAAGTATTATTAAACCTAAAACAATGACTCTCTATCATGGGGCAGCTGCCCCATTCCGAAGCTTCGGAACCGCCTAACTATTTTAACTCCTTAATTTCCAATGCTTTTTTGCCTCGTTCAATGCAAAGCATTTGCCTTGATGCAAAAAGTTAGCAAAAAAATCAAGGCTTCTGAGCATTTTACTACAATCTACAGAGTATGTTTTTGCCACGCAACCCAAGCCGCTGCGCTTCTGGGTTACTTACTAAGCCCAACCCACAAAACATCCTCTTTGATTGTTAGGTAAAATTCTCAGATGCCGTATATGAGTCATTCAAACAGTCCATGCAAAAAATAAATGTTATTGTTTGATGAAAATAAAGAAGGACTAGGGTGCGGCTGGTGTCCACGAATTGTGTGAAATTTGACTGCATCGGCCCAAGAGGCGTTGGCATGTGCGCCAAGATGTAGGTCAAATTTGGTATTCGTGGTGGGCTTTTTGGTTACTTTTTAACTCGTTAATTTCTATTGCTTTTTTGCCTCGTTGAATGCTACGCATTTGCCCAAACAAATATTTATATTCAACGAAGCCTTTGAAAAAAGGTTATAAACCCTGAGT